>CAZEPH010000066.1:0-9855 GCA_964514075.1 uncultured bacterium
ACTGCGCCGGACTGTGCGTCACGTGCGGAGCGAATCTCAACTCCGACGCGTGTCGCTGCGAACGACCGACGGTCACGGAGACCGGCGGCGCCTCGCAGCAGAGCGCGGGCCGGTCGAACTAACACACTTAGCAAGGAGATTCACCCACATGGCGGTTCCGAAGAGACGCCACTCAAGCACGCGTCGCGACAAGCGGCGGACGCACTGGACGGTGTCCGCGCCCCTCTTGGGTCGCTGCTCGCACTGCGGCCAGCCGCAACAGCCTCACCGCATCTGCCCGAACTGCGGCTACTACAAGGGCGTGGAAGTCATCAAGAAGGACATCGACGAATAACGCGGCTCGTTTAGAGCGCAGCGACACATGACCGCCGCTCCCCGGCCGCCACGTATCGCTCTCGACGCCATGGGGGGAGATCACGCCCCTGCTGTGATCGTCGAGGGTGCGCTTGTTGCCCTCCGCGAAAGCGACGGCGAGTTCGAGATCCGCCTGGTCGGCGACGAGCACATGATCCAGCGCGAGTTGCAGCGCCTCGGCGCATCGTCGGTGCCGGGCCTCACGGTGGTGCATGCGCCCGACAGCATCGACATGGGCGAGAAAGCGGCCGCGAGCGTACGGCGCAAGCCGCAGTCGTCCGTGGCCGTCGGCACGAAGCTCCTCAAGGACCGCGACGTCGACGCGTTCGTCAGCGCCGGCAACACGGGCGCGGTCGTCTCCAGTGCATTGCTCACGCTCGGGCGCATTCCCGGCGTGCAGCGTCCCGCCATCGCCACGTTCCTTCCCACCGAAAAGGGCGGGTGCATTCTGCTGGACGTCGGCGCGACATCCGACTGCAAGCCGGAAAACCTCCTGCAGTTCGCGGTCATGGGTTCGGTGTATTCCCAGATCATCCTGAATCGCGCCGCGCCGCGCGTGGGGTTGTTGAACATCGGAGAAGAAAGCACGAAGGGCAACGAACTCGCGATCGCCGCGCATCAACTGCTCGTGCGGTCGAACGTGCAGTTCGTCGGCAACGTCGAAGGACGCGACGTGCTGAGCGGCGGAGCGGACGTCGTGGTGTGCGACGGCTTCGTCGGCAACATTCTGTTGAAGTTCGCAGAGAGCGTCGTTGGGTGGCTCACGGGTCTCTTGCGCGCCAGTGCGATGTCCTCGGGCCCCCTCTCGCAAGCCAATCCGGAGTTCGTGCAGAGCCTCTTCGCCAAGCTCAAAGCACAGCTCGATTATGCGGAGTACGGCGGAGCGCCTCTTCTAGGAGTCGACGGCGTGTGCATCATCGCACACGGATCGTCGTCGGCGCGTGCCGTCATGAACGCCGTCCGCGTCGCGGTGCGATCGGTGCAGTTCGACCTGTCCGATCGCATCCGGCGCGACCTGGCGACCACGGAGGGAACATGCGAGTGACGGTTCCACGCGGTGTGCGCTTGGTCGCCACCGGGTCGTACGTCCCGGAGCACGTACTCACGAACGGCGACTTGGAGAAACTCGTCGACACGAGCGACGAGTGGATCACGTCGCGCACCGGTATCAAGGAGCGGCACATCGCACCGCCCGATATGCCGTCGTCCGATCTTGCGACCAACGCGGCACGTGCCGCGCTCGAGGACGCGGGGATCAGCGCAGAGGACCTGGGTGCGATCATCGTCGGCACCGTGACGCCGGACCAGCCGTTTCCCGCGACCGCGTGCCACGTACAAGCCAAACTCGGTGCCCGCCGGGCGGCCGCGTTCGACCTGTCCGCGGCCTGCTCGGGGTTTCTCTACGGCCTCTCCGTCGGCACTGGCTTGATCGCGAGCGGTCAGAAGGATCACGTGCTCGTGATCGGCGTCGAGTCGCTCTCGAAGATCGTGGATTACACGGATCGCAACACGTGCGTGCTCTTCGGCGACGGCGCGGGCGCGGCGGTGCTTTCCGCGAGCGAGGACACGAAGAGCGGTATCCTCGCCGCCTGCACGCAAAGCGACGGCACGCTGACGCACTTGCTCGAACTCCCCGCCGGCGGCACCAAACTTGGCGTGAGCATCGAGACGATTGAATCACGGTTGCACTATCTGCGCATGCGCGGCAACGAGACGTTCAAGATCGCCGTGCGCAACATGGCCGACATCGCGCTCGAAGCACTCGCCCGCGCGGGGAAGAGTCCCGCGGAGCTGAGCCTGCTCGTGCCGCACCAAGCCAACATTCGCATCATCCAAGCTGTGGCGGGCGCGCTGGATTTCCCTATGGAGAAGGTCATGGTGAACATCCAGAAGTACGGCAATACGTCGTCGGCGTCGGTGCCGCTTGCGTTGGATGAAGCGCGCCGCAGCGGGCGCATCAAACCGGGCGACCTCGTGGAGCTCGTCGCGTTCGGCGGCGGCATGACGTGGGGCGCGATCGTGATCCAGTACTGACCGCATGACAACGTCCCCCCGCGTTGCGTTCTTGTGTCCCGGGCAGGGTGCGCAGTTCGTCGGCATGGGCCGCGCGTTTGCCGAGGCCGACCCACACATTCGCGCGATCTACGACGAAGCGGACGACATCGTCGGCGCGCATCTCTCGCGTGTGTGTTTCGAAGGACCGGACACCGAGTTGGTGAAGACCGTGAACACGCAGCCGGCTCTCCTCCTGCACAGCGTGGCCGCGATGCACGCTCTCAAGCATCACCACGTGCGCGCGGCGGCGGCGGCCGGCCACTCGCTCGGCGAATACTCCGCGCTCGTCGCGGTAGGAGCGCTCGCGTGGCAGGACGCGCTGCGTCTCGTGCGACGGCGCGGGGAACTCATGTACGAAGCGGGCCTGCGCAATCCCGGCGCGATGGCCGCGATCCTCGGACTCGCGAGTGATGCGATCGAAGAGGTGTGCGCGGCCGCGGTGTCGGAGGGGAATGGCATCGTGCAACCCGCGAATCTGAACTCGCCGGGACAAGTGGTGATCTCGGGCGACGTGAGCGCGGTGGAGCGGGCGATGGCCCGTGCGAGGGAGCGCGGCGCCAAGCGCGCGATCCGCCTGGAAGTGAGCGGCGCGTTCCACTCGCCGCTCATGGGATACGCCGCGGACGGTTTGCGCGAGGCGATCGCGTCGACGACGATCACCGACGTCACCGCGCCTGTGTACGCGAACGTCTCCGCGCGCCCGGTTCGCACGGCGGCGGAGATCACGGACGCTCTCGCGCGGCAGTTGCTCGGCGCCGTTCGCTGGGAGGACTCGATGCGCGCCATGGTGGCCGACGGCTACCGCGCGTTCGTGGAGGTGGGCTCGGGCAAGGTGCTCAAGGGCCTGATGCGGCAGATCGCACCGGACGCCGAGGTGCTGAATGTCGACGATCCGGTTTCGGCGGACGCAGCGGTCGTGCGGCTCTCGGAGCTGGCCGGGACGCATGTGGGGGAGGTCGAGTAGATGGGAGAGGCGCGCTTCGCCGGCAAGGTCGCGTTCGTCACGGGAGGTTCGCGCGGCATCGGACTCGCGATTGCGGAGATGTTCGCGCGCGAAGGCGCCGGCGTGGGGATCACCGGCACGAACCCCGACACGCTCGAAGCCGCGGCCGCGCGTGTGCGTGACGCCACCGGCGGGCGCTGCATCGCCTGTCCGGCGAACGGGGCCGTTGGGTCCGAAGTGCAGGCCGCGGTGCAGAAAGCGGTGGCCGAGCTCGGGGCCGTCGACATCCTGGTGAACAACGCAGGTATCACCCGCGACGGCTTGCTGTTACGCATGGACGAAGAGCAGTGGGACGCCGTCCTTGACGTGAATCTCAAGGGTACCTACCATGCCACCAAAGCCGTCTTGAGAGGCCTTGTGAAGAAGCGGTCAGGGAGCATCATCAATATTTCCTCGATCGTGGGCTTGGTTGGCAACGTTGGACAAGCCAACTACGTTGCGTCCAAAGCGGGCGTGATCGGATTCACCAAGGCAGTGGCACGGGAACTGGCGCCGTGGGGCATCACCGTGAACGCGGTGGCGCCGGGCTACATCGATACACCCATGACGCAGGCCTTGCCCGAGCCGAACAAACAGGCCATCCTGTCGCAGATCCCGTTGGCGCGGTTTGGGACACCGGAAGATGTGGCGGGCGTGGTCGGGTTCATCGCATCCGACGCCGCACGGTACATGACCGGACAAGTGTTCCAAGTCGACGGCGGATGGGTGACGTAACCGGTCCGCGTAGGCGGACGCATGCAGAGGAGAACGGATCCAATGCCGAGTCCATATAGCGAAGAGCGCGTCAAGGAGATCATCATGGAGCAGTTGGGCGTTTCCGCCGAACAGGTGACGCCTACCGCTTCCTTCATCGATGACCTAGGAGCCGACTCGCTCGACACGGTCGAGCTGGTCATGGCCCTCGAGGAGGAGTTCGGCGTCGAGATCCCCGACGAGTCCGCCGAGAAGATTCGCACGGTGGGCGACGCGATCGGCTACCTCAAGGAGAACATGACGTCGCCGGCCTAACCGCCGCCCGTCACAGTTCCGCGCGCACCTCGTGCGCGCACCTCACCTGGCCGCACCCGCCTTTCACGGCGTGGTGCGGCTCTGTGGTACTCAGGGAATGGAGACGATGACGACCAACGGTCAGCCAGACGCCTCGCCTCGCCGGCGCGTCGTAATCACGGGAATGGGCGTCGTGAGCCCGATCGGTAACGGGCTCGAGGAGTTTTGGCAGAGCCTGATGGCCGGTCGCAGCGGTGTGGGCCCCATCACGCGTTTCGATTCCAGCGGCATCGATACGAAGTTCGCCGCCGAGGTCAAGAACTTCGACGCCGAGCAGTACATGGACAAGAAGGACGCGCGTCGCGCGGATCGTTTCGTGCGTTTCGCGGCGGCGGCCACGCGCCAGGCGCTCGAGCAGGCGGACCTCACCGCGGAGAAGACGGACCCGGATCGCTTCGGCGTGATCATCGGCTCCGGCATCGGCGGCATCGAGACGTGGGAAGGGCAGTACGAGACGCTTCGCACCAAAGGTCCGCAGCGCGTGAGCCCGTTCTTCATCCCGATGATGATCTCGGACATGGCGTCCGGGCAGATTTCCATGATGTTCGGCGCCAAAGGGCCGAACTACTGCACGGTGTCCGCCTGCTCGTCCGCCGGACATGCGATCGGCGAATCGATGCGCATCATCCAGCGCGGGGAAGCGGACGCGATCATCACCGGTGGGACGGAGGCGTCCATCACGATCCTCTCGTTCGCGGGCTTCTGTGCGATGAAGGCGATGTCCACGCGCAACGACGATCCCGATCATGCGAGCCGTCCGTTCGACGTGGATCGCGACGGATTCGTGATGGGCGAGGGCGCGGGTATCCTCATCATCGAGGAACTGGAGCACGCGCGACGCCGCGGAGCGACGATCCTCGCGGAGATCGTCGGCTACGGCGCCACGGCCGACGCGCACCACATGACCGCGCCGGCGCCGGAAGGCGAGGGCGCGGCGCGCGCCATGAAGCACTGTCTCGCGGACGCGCGACTCACGCCGTCGGACGTGGACTACATCAACGCACACGGGACGTCCACGCCGCTCAACGACAAATACGAAACGATGGCGATGAAGTCCACGTTCGGCGAGACGATCCGCACGATCCCGATCAGTTCCACGAAGTCGATGATGGGGCACCTGCTCGGCGCCTCCGGCGGCGTCGAACTGATCGTGTGCGTGCAGACGATCCAACACGGGATGATCGCGCCGACCATCAACTACGCATCGCCCGATCCGGAGTGTGATCTCGACTACGTGCCGAACACGCCGCGGCCAGCGACGGTGGACGTCGCGATGTCGAACTCGTTCGGATTCGGGGGGCACAACGTGTCGCTCGCGGTGAAACGCTGGAGCAACTGACGTTCGACTCGGACGATCGTCGCCCCCGGCGCCGCGGGGCGGAAGGATAGATGAACAGACTGCATCGACTCGTGCGCACCGTCCTCACCGGACGGCGCACACGGGCGCGCGACGAGCTTCTGCTGGACGAGTTCCAGCGCGTGATCGGTGTGCGCTTTCGCGAGACGGCGATCCTGCGACAAGCGCTCACCCACCGCTCGTTCGTGTACGACACCGGCGGCGACGCGAGCCAGTCCAACGAGAGGATGGAGTTCCTCGGCGACTCGGTCCTCGGCCTCGTGGTGAACGACCACCTCTACCGGATGTTCCCCAATCACCGTGAAGGCACGCTGACCCAAATGAAATCGCTCCTGGTGAGCGAAACGGTCCTCTCCAAGATGGCGCGTTCGATGAACCTGGGACGCTACCTGTTTCTCTCGAGTGCCGAGAGCGAAGCCGGCGGGCGCGACCGGTCGTCCATCCTTGCGGACGCATTCGAAGCGGTCATCGGCGCGATCTACATCGACACGGGCATTGAAGCGGCGCGCGCCTTCTGCGAAGCGCGCCTGCTCGCGGATGCGGGGGCCATCGTGCTCGACCGGAGCAATCGCAACTACAAGAGCCTTCTCCAGGAGTACGCGCAAGGACATTTCAAGACGCACCCACGCTACCGCGTCACCGACGAAGAAGGTCCGGACCACGAGAAGGTGTTTCAGGTGGAAGTGTTCGTCGGCACCACGCTCATGGGACGCGGTAACGGCAAGAACAAGAAAGACGCTGAGCAAGACGCCGCGTGCGATGCGATCCATCATCTCGAGGAGGAGAACGGCCCGATCGTGTCCTCGTCGATGCGCGGCGTGAACGGCGTGGCCGCCTCCGCCGTACGCCGCACGAGCGGTCGCGGGGCGGCGGCAACGGCGAGCCCGAGCTCCGGGCGCGCGTCCGCCGCGCCGACGGCGCGCAAGGCGGCGGCGACGGCCAGCCGCGCACCCCGCGCATCCGCGTCCCGGTCACGCAGTACGTCGCGCTAGAGCCGCCGCGCGTGGCGCATCGATCCGCACGATCCACTTCGCCGCGATCCGCGCAGCGCATGCGCACGCGCCGCGCGGAGCCGATCGCCCCACGCCGCCCCCTGTGGGAGCGTCTCGTGCCTCTCGCGATCGTCGCGGTGGCGCTGCTCCTGCGGGTGATCGTCACGCTCGACCTCCGCGCGTCGCCGTTCTTCACCGCTCCCGTCATCGACGAGAAGACCTACGACGAATGGGCGCGCGCGATCGCCGCGGGGCACGTGCGGAGCGAGGGCGTCTTCTGGCAGCCACCCTTGTACGCGTACTGGCTCGGATTCGTGTACGCGCTCTCCAATGGGAGTTATCTCGCTGCACGACTGGCCGGCGCGATGTTGGGCGCCGGGGCGGTGGGCTTGGTGTACCTGCTGGGCGCACGCTGCGTGCGGCGCGCGGTCGGCATCGCCGGCAGCGCGATCGCCGCGGTGTACGGCCCGCTGATTCTCTCCGACACGATGCTCCTGCCGACCGGGCTGGGCCTCGTGCTCACCCTCGCCGGATTGCTGAGCGTGCATGCCGGCGTGAGAACGGGACGCCTGCGATGGCTGTGCGCCGGCGGCGGATGGCTGGGCCTCGCGGCGATCACGCGCGCAGAAACCGTGCTGCTCGTTCCGTTGATCGCGCTGTGGGTCTTGCGGACGCACGCGCGCGACGTGCCACGCACGACGGGCCGCACGCGCGCGCTGGCCGTGCTGGTCTGCGCGATGATTCCGCTGGCCGGCACGCTCGCCGCGAATCGCGTGATGGGCGGCGACTGGGTGATCGTGTCCTCGAACGGCGGCGTGAATTTCTTCATCGGCAACAACCCGACCTACGAACAAACGGTGGGCATTCGTCCCGGGCCGGACTGGGAGCGCCTCGTGCGCGAGCCCGCCGAACGCGGCATCACGACGCCCGCGGCGCAGTCGCAGTACTTCTATACACGCGGCGCCGGGTTCATCGTCGGGCAGACGCGCCAGTGGATCGCGCTCATGGGACACAAAGCGGTGCTCGCGTGGAATGCGCGCGAGATTCAGCGCGATCTCGATCCGTACGCGGCGCGCGCATACTCGCCGACGCTCGCCGTCCTCCTGCATCCGCCGCCCGTCGCGCTGCCCTTCGGACTGATCGGACCGCTCGCGTTGCTGGGTCTCATGATCGGCCTCGTGCACTCAGCCGAATCGTCGCTCCTCCTGGTGACGGTGATCGGGCACGGCGTGGCGCTGGTGCTCTTCTTCGTCACGGGACGCTACCGGCTTGCAGCGATTCCCGTTCTCTGCGTCTTCGCGGGGTGGAGCGTGGTGTGGCTCATCGAACGATGCCGCGCGGCGGAGTGGGGACGTGTGCGCACCGCGCTGCTCGTGCTCGCCGCGGGCGCCGCCTTCGTCAACGGGCCGCGTACAGGTGATCTCACCGCGCGCGAACGGGCGGAGCACGCGACGCACCTCGCGTACGCCACACTGCGGCACGGGGACGTCGCGGGTGCGCTCACAACGGTGCGCGCGGCGCGCGGCGCGGACCCCAGCTACGCAAACGCCGCAGTGCTCGAGGGATCGATCCTCTCGCGCGAGGGCGATCGGGACGGCGCGGAGCGCGCCTTCCGTGACGCGATCCGTGTGGTCGGCGACTACGGGGATGCGCATCACGGCTTGGGGACGATCCTCGCCGCGCGCGGGGACTTTGCCGGCGCGGAGACAGAGTTGCGCAGAGCGGTGGCGCTGCGCCGTCCCTTTGCGGATGCGCGCTTCACGCTCGCGGGCGTGCTCGACGCGCAAGGGCGCACGGGGGAGGCCATGCAGGAACTCGAGCGCGCGGTGGGCGAGCGGCCGCTCTTTACGCGCGCGTGGGTGTCCCTGGGGGCGATGCGCCTGCGGGCCGGCGATGCGCGCGGTGCCGAGAGCGCCTTCGCGCGTGCGGTCGAGAGCGACCCGCGCAACGCGGATGCGCGCGCCCGCCGTGCCGTGGTGTTGCTCTCCCTCGGACGCCGGGAGGAGGCGATGCAGGACGCGCGTCGCGCGAGCGTTCTCGACCCCGCCAACTCGCTCGCGCGCGCGGTGCTCGACGGACGCTACGGAGAAGTGTCCGCGGACTCCACCGCGCGTCCCTGACCCCCGCGTGCGCCGCGCGCGGCGCGATGCCGGAACGTGCGCGCATCGAATCCATACTTTTTCATGAGGCCGTGGAATTGCACGCGGTTCATGCCGACCTCGGACGCGGCGCGGGACACGTGGCCGTCCGCGCGGCGCAGCGCATCCTCCACGAACGGCCGTTCCACCGCCTCGTACGCGTGCTCCTTCGCCTTGCGCTTGGCGTCGAGCAACTCGTCGTTCGTGCGCGGGACGTCGCGGACCGCGTCGGGCTGATCACCCGTGCCGGTGACACGCACGTAGTCGGGGAATTCCGCTTCGCTCACCTCCGGGCCGCGCGCGAGAATGGCCGCGCGCTTCACGATGTTCTCCAACTCGCGGACGTTTCCGGGGAAGTCGTACGTCATGAGACAGCGGATCGCGCCTGTGTGGAAACCGCGTATCTCGCGGCCGAGTTCGCGTGCCTGCGCCGCGAGGAAGCGTTCGGCGAGCGGCAGGATGTCGTCGCGGCGATCGCGTAACGGCGGCAGCACGATGTTGATCACGTTCAGACGGTGGAACAGGTCGTCGCGGAACTTGCCCTCGCGCACGAGCGCGCGGAGGTCGCGATTCGTCGCCGCGATGATGCGCACATCCACCCGGAGCACCTTGTTGCCGCCGACGCGTTCGATCTCGCGCTCCTGCAGCGCGCGGAGAACCTTCGCCTGCAGGGGCTGGCTCATGTCGCCGATTTCGTCCATGAACAACGTGCCGCCGTCGGCGACCTCGAACTTGCCGGCCTTCGATTCCGTCGCACCCGTGAACGAGCCCTTCACGTGTCCGAACAGCTCGCTCTCGAGCAAGTGCTCGGGAATAGCCGCGCAGTTGAGCGCGACGAACGACTTCTCCGAGCGGCGTGAGTTCACGTGAATCGCGCGGGCGAACAGCTCCTTGCCCGTGCCGCTCTCG
>CAZEPH010000067.1:0-9783 GCA_964514075.1 uncultured bacterium
GGCGGCGCCGCACCTCGAGCAGCTGTTCGCCGCGTACGCGAGGGCCGCCGCGTGACCGGCCGCAGCCTGCGCATCGCAATGATCGGACAGAAGGGTCTGCCCGCCACGTACGGCGGCATCGAGCGGCATGTCGAGGAGATCGCGCGGCGTCTCGTGGATCGTGGGCATCACCTGACCGTGTACGCGCGGCCGCACTATTCGAAGCTGCACGGCGAGTACCACGGCATTCGCCTACTGCGTTTGCCCAGCTTGAACACGAAACACCTCGACACCGCCACGCACACGGGCGCCGCCGCGCTCGACGCGCTGCTCCGCCGCTTCGACATCGTGCACTTTCATGCGCTCGGTCCCAGTGTCTTCTCGCTCCTGCCGCGGCTGCGCGGGCAGAAGAGCGTCGTCACGATTCACGGCCTGGACTGGGAACGACAGAAGTGGGGGCGCTTCGCGTCGTGGGTCCTGCGGCAGTGCGAGTACCCGGCGCTGCACTTCCCGTCGCGCACGATCGTGGTGAGCCGCACGCTTGCAGCGTACTTCGAAAAGAAGTACGGGATGCTGCCCGACGTGATCCCGAACGGGACCGCGGATCCGGTCTACCGGCCGATCGGCAAGCTGCGCCGGTACGGTCTCGACGAGGGACGCTACGTGCTGTTCGTGGGCCGCCTCGTCCCCGAGAAGGGGTGCCACTATTTACTCGAGGCCTTTTCGCGCCTGGCAGCCAACGGTGCGGCGCCGGACGTCAAACTCGTCGTGGCCGGCGGATCCAGTTTCTCCGACGACTACGTGGCCTCGCTCAAGTCGTACGCGAGCCCGCGCATTCTCTTCCTCGACTACGTGTACGGCGATTTGCTCGAAGAACTGTGGTCGAACGCGTACCTCGTGGTGCACCCGTCGACCCTGGAAGGGCTCTCGCTGTCGTTGCTCGAGGCGCTGTCGTACGGCCGGTGCGTGCTGACCTCGGACATCCCGGAGAATCTCGAAGCGGTCGGCGAAACGGCCGTGCCGTTCAAGAGCGCCGATGTGGAGGATCTCACCGCAAAGATGAAGGATCTCCTGCAACACCCCGAAGTGGTACACACCTACGAGGAAAAGTCGCGGCGTCTCGTCCAGGAGCGGTTCTCGTGGGACCACGTCGTGGATCGCGTCGAGCGCGTGTATCGGGACGCTGTGGACGGTGTGAGGCGCACGCCATGACGCGCCGCGTGGCCGCGCTCGTCGCGGCGTGCATCTGTGTCGCCCTGACGGGATCGCTCGCGCAGTCGAATCGTGACCGGCACATCGTCGGCATGGTCGGAATGCAGCGTCTCATCAGTGTGCCGGATACGTTGCCGCTGCCGCCGTCGATCGGACAGGGCGCGCCCGCATTCGGCGTCCGCGCGCTGCAACTCTCGCTCGCCTACGCGCGCGACCTGCGACAGTTTCCTTTCGAGGACCTGTTCGCCGCGGCGGAACGCTACCGTTTCACCACGGTGATCCTCCAACTCGACAACGCGGTCCGGTATGCGAGCGCGCCGGAAGTCGCACCGCTCCTCGTGGCGGATTGGAGCGTCATCCAGGAGATCGCGGCGCGCGCGCGCGCCCACAAACTGGACGTGGTGGCGGGCGTGCACATGCTCGGGCACCAGGACTTTCTCTTCGCACGCGCGCACCCCGAGTGGATGCTCGGCGCCAACACGCTCGATCCGCGCATCCCCGCCGTGCAGCAAGCGCAAACGAACCTCCTGAACGAGATCGTCGATTCGTTGAAGGTGACGACCGTGTTGATCGGTCACGATGAGCCGGATTTCTCGAAGCTGCCGCCGCTCACCGCGCGTCGCGTGTTCATCGACAACGTGACGCGCCTGCACGCACACCTGGCGAAGCGCCGCGTCCGCACCGCGATCTACGGGGACATGCTCCTCGGCTCGGATGAGTTCCCCGGGCTGTCGTCCTGTCATGGCAAGCGCATCGGCGCGCGCGCGGTGCGCGCGGCGCTGCCGAAGAACCTCATCGTGCTGGACTGGCACTACGCGCGCGGCGACTCCGTCGTGGCGAGCGTGGATTCGCTGCGCGCGCGCGGATTCACCGTGTGGAGCACGACGTTCACGGACCGACAGAATCGCACCGCGGTCGTGCGCGATGCGGTGCGCCGGCGTGCCGAGGGCGCGGTGCTCGGCACGTTCGAGTGGGCGTTCTCCAAGGGCGGACCCGTGGGGCTGTATCGGGAGATGCGGCATGCGGGCACAGTGTTCTGGTCCCCGTCGGCGGAACCGCTCGCCGATCCTGCGCCGCGCCGGCGCGCCGCGGCTACTCCGTAAGTGCGCCCCGCGCCGCTCATCGTTGTGTACGATGACGCGTGCACGATCTGCCGCGTCTGCCGCACGTGGTGCGAGGCGCGCACCACGCGAGATGACGTGCGCTTCGTGTCCTGCGGGTCCGAGGACCATCGGGCGGCGTGCGCGCACGTGTCGCGGGAAGAGTGCCGCCGCGCTCTCGTTGCCGTGCGCGTGAGCGACGGGCGCGTGTGGACCGCGCACGAGGCAGTGAACGAAGTGCTGCGCCGCATTCCCCGGTGGCGCGTGTTGTCCCCCCTCATGGACCGTGTCGGGGTAGTGCGCGCACTGGCGGCGTTCGGCTACCGGCGCGTGGCGGACGGCCGCCACTGTCACGGATCGACCGAAATTCACGGAGGAACATCGTGTCACGCATCCTGACATTCATCACGTGTGCAGCCGCTCTGAGTTGTGCATCCGCCGCGTCGGCAGGCGGCTCATTCAGCATCAGCGGCGCGGGAGGCATCGCCCTCCCGGCGAGTTCGACGAACGACATCCTGCAGAACGGGCCGACGGGCGAACTGCGCGCTGCATACGTTCCGAGCGGATCCGTCGTGGGCCTTCGTCTCGACGGCGTGTACGCCCGGCAGAACGAGGAGCGCCCGAGTGGCAGCAACGCTTCGTCCACGGGGCATCTCACCTCAGCGGGCGCTACGCTCAACGCGGTGCTGTGGTTCTGGCGCGCGCTGCCGGTCACGCCGTACGTGTTCGGTGGTGCAGGCGTCGTGCGCAGCACGCCGAGCGACAGTGCGACGGTGTTGCCGCGTGCGACGTCGGATCTCGCGCTCAACGGCGGCGGCGGGTTCGCGCACCGGTACGGACGGTGGGGATGGTTCGTGGAGGGGCGTGTGCTGCACGTGCGATCGGGTGAGGAGGCGCCTGCCGACCTGCCGAACACGACGAACGTGCACGCGGTGGGCGGGCTCACGTTGTGGTTGTAGTCACACGCGACGTTGCGAGCGCGCAGGGTGTGTGTGTAGAGTCCCGCGCGTGACTTCCACGACATCGACCCCCACGCTGATGGCGGTGATCCTCGCCGGCGGGCGCGGCGAACGATTTTGGCCGTTCTCCCGGCGCAGCCGGCCGAAGCAGTTCCTTCCGTTACTCGGCGACCGCACGCTCCTCGAGGATACGATCGACCGGCTCGCGGGGCTCGTTCCCGCGGAGCGCATTCTCGTCCTGACGAGCGAGGACCTCGCGCCCGGCGCGCGCGAGGTCCTTCGTCCGCTTCCCGCGTCGGGCATCTTCGGTGAGCCCTTCGCGCGCAACACCGCGGCCGCCGTGATCTACGGCGCCGTGCGCACCCAGCGCCTCGATCCGGACGCAATGTGCTTGGTCTTTCCGGCGGACCACGTCGTGCGTCCCATCCACAGCTTTCACGCGGATCTGACCGTGGCAGCGGACATCGCGCGCGACGGGACGCTCGTGACGCTCGGCATCCCACCCGGACGCGCGGAAACGGGGTACGGCTACGTGGAAGCGGGTGACGCGCTGCCGGGCCGCGCGACCGCCTTCCGCGTGCGCGCGTTCCACGAAAAGCCCGATGCTGCGCGCGCGGGCGAGTACATCGTGAGCGGACGGCACTTCTGGAACGCGGGCATGTTCGTGTGGCGTGCGAGTGCGTTCCTCGCCGCCGCGCGCGCTGCGATGCCCGAGACCGCGCCGGCGATCGATCGGCTGATCGCCGACTGGAGCGGGGACGACGGCGGCGCGGCCGCGCGCACGTTCTACGAGCAGGCTCCGACGATCTCCGTGGACTACGGCGTGCTGGAGAAGACTCAGGCGATGGCCGTCGTGCGCGCGACGTTCCAGTGGGACGACGTGGGCGCATGGCCAGCCGTGCAGCGCATACGCGAAACGGACGACGAGGGGAACGCCGTCATCGGCCGCGTGATCGCGCGCGACACGACGGACTGCGTGCTCGTCGCGGAGGACGGACTGCTGGCCACGCTCGGCGTGCACGGCCTCGTGGTCGTGCGCACGAAGGATGTGACGATGGTTGCGCCGGCGGATCGCGCGCAGGAAGTGCGCACGCTCGTGGCAGCCGTGCGCGAGAAGGGACTGAGCTCCTATGAGTAAGCGGGTCGTGCCGATCGTGTGTGTTGTGGTGGCGCTGAGCGCGGCGGGGTGCGCTTCGTCGAACGTGCAGGTCACGCGCACGCCGTGGACGAAGACCACCCCCGCGCGGCCGCCCTCCGCGGATACGACGCGCGTGCGGGACGATGGCCCGGGCACGATGACCACGACCACGACGACGTCGCGCGACATACCCCCACGCGAGCAGCCGCCCGCGCGCACAGAACCCGATCGCCTCGTGAGCGTGACGCACATGACGGACCGGCGACCGCCCGTGCTGGACAGCACAGTGGCCAGCGTCGAAACGGAGACGCTGCCCGATGCGGCGGGCGCGGACTCCTTCGCCTCCACGTTCGGCGGACCCGGCACCGTACAAGAAGTGGGTCAGGACGAAATCCTCCGCAGCTGGCCGGCGGATGCGGACAGTGCGGTGCCCGCGCCCTCCGTCACCGCCTCGCGCGCGCTGCAGGATTCGACGCCCGCGAACGTCCCGAACGACGACCTCGCCGCGGTTGCCGCGCCGCCCGCGGGTGATGCCGCGCCGTTCGCCGTGCAGTTGCACGCATTCCCCACGAGGGACGCGGCGGACTTCGCCGCGCGCCAAGCGGAGCGCAGTTTGCGCGTGGACGCTTGGGTCGAGGACGTGAGCGGCTCGCCCGTGCCGTTCAAGGTCTACGCGGGCCGTTTCGCGGAGCGCGCGAGTGCCGATGCGCTCCGCCGCCGCGCGCAAACGAACGGGTTCCCCGAAGCGTTCGTCGTGACCCGGTCGCAGAGCCGCTGACGCGCATGACGGCGTCGCGCTGTCCGCTCTACCTCGTGGAAGACGAGCGCGTCGAGGACCTGCGTCCGCTCGTGGACTTGCGCGCCGCGCATCGCCTGATGATCGGTGCGTTTCGCACGTGGGATCGTGCGCACACGGCCGCGCGCCGCGCGCCGGACGGCGTGATCGTACGAGCGGCGCTCGTCGCTCGGGAACGCGAGATCACGGACGTCCTGGTGACGAGCGACATCCGCTCCCTCCCGCGCGAGGGCGCACCGCGCATCGTCCTGCTCAGCGGACGCGCCGTGCTGCTCGAACCCCTCGACGCGTTCCTGCACGTACAGGAAGACGCCGCTCTGTGGGCCGGAGACGAGCCGGTCGCTCTTGCGATCGCGCCGGATCGCGCACGCGATCTGGCCGCGCCGCACACCGACGATCCGTGGCGCGCGCCGGTGCGCGAGGAAACGTGGCGGGCGCTGGCCGCGTCGCTCCCGCGCCACGAGACGCGCGCCGAGGTGGTGCGGTATCCGTGGGACGTCCTGAGCGCGACGTACCGCGTTCTCGCGAGCGATCTCGGCGCGTTGGACGAGCGCGGCGCGCATCGCGGCGAGGTGCATCGAACCGCCGTCGTGGAGAACGCGCGAGACGTGACGATCATGGACGGCGCGCGCATCGATCCGTTCGTCGTGTTGGACGGACGCGACGGGCCGATCCTCATCGGGGCCGGCGCGGTGATCCGTTCGCACGTGCGCATCACGGGCCCCGCGATCATCGGGCGCCAGACGCACATCGTTCACGGGGTGATGCACAGTGGCACCGTGGCCGGAGCGAACTGCCGCCTGGGCGGCGAGATTGCGGAGTGCGTGTTCCTCGGATTCTCGAACAAGTCGCACGAGGGTTTTCTGGGGAACAGCGTCGTTGGTCCGTGGGTGAATCTCGGCGCGCTCACCACCACGAGCAATCTCAAGAACACGTACGGGCCGATCAAGATGGCGGTGGGCGAGCGACGCGTGAACTCCGGCCTCACCAAGCTGGGATCGATCATCGGGGATCATACGAAGACGGCGATCGGCACGCTGCTCGGAACGGGGACAGTGCTCGGCGTGGCGAGCAACGTCTTCGGCGGCGGCCAGCTCGCCGCGTCCCGCGTGCCCGCGTTCGTGTGGGGAACGGGGCCGGGCGCCGGGGAGTACGCGGTGGATCGCGCGTTGTCCACGGCGCGCACCGTGATGGGGCGCCGCTCCATCGAGATGACCCCCGCGGAGGAAGCGCTCGTGTCCGCGGTGTTTGCGCGGACCGCGCGCGAGCGCGCCGCGTTTCTCGGACGCACCGTGCCTCATGCCTGAACTGCGCCGCGATCCCATCGTCGACCGGTGGGTGATCATCTCGACGGAACGTGGACAGCGCCCGGTGGACTTCGTCGCCCCTGTCGCGCCCGCGCCGACGGTGCGCTGTCCGTTCTGCACGGGACATGAAGCCGACACGCCGCCCGAGGTGGGCGCGATGCGCGACGGCGCGACGGCGCCCGACACACCCGGCTGGAGCGTGCGCGTGGTCTCGAACAAGTACCCGGCGCTCATGATCGAGGGACCTCTCACGCGCACGGCCGACGGCGTGTACGAGCGGCTCACGGGGGTCGGCGCACACGAGGTATTCATCGAGAGCCCGTCGCACGACGTGGATCTCGCGCGCCAGCCCGTGGCGCAGATCGCCGACATCCTGTTCGCGTACCGCGCGCGGATTCTCGACCTCAAACGCGACACGCGTTTCCGCTACATCCTCGTGTTCAAGAACCACGGGCACGCGGCCGGAGCGACGCTCGAGCATCCGCATACACAGCTCATCGCCACGCCTGTGGTGCCCAAACTGGTGGCGGAGGAACTCCGCGGCATGAGCCTCCACCACCAGTACACGGAACGATGTATTCTCTGCGACATGATCGAGCAGGAACTGCGCGAGCGCGAGCGCATCGTGTGCGACAACGAGGCGTTCCTCGCCTACGAGCCGTATGCACCCCGTTTCCCCTACGAAACGTGGATCGTGCCGCGCACGCACGCCGCGGCGTTCGAACTCTCCGGCGACGACCATCTGCACGCGCTGGCCGCGTGCCTCAAGGAAACGCTTCTGCGCTTGGGGGCCGCGCTGGATTCGCCGCCGTACAACTTCGTGCTGCACACCGCGCCGTGTCGCGACGCGGAGATGCCGTTCTTTCACTGGCACGTGGAGATCATGCCGACCCTGACGAAGATCGCCGGATTCGAGTGGGGATCGGGCTTCTACATCAACCCGACGCCGCCGGAAGAGGCGGCGCGCACGTTGCGCGAGGTGACGATCGCCTCGGCCGCCGGAGCGTAATCACATGGACCCGCAACGCATCGTCTTCGCGGCCGCCGAGATGACACCCTACGCCAAGGTCGGCGGATTGGCGGACGTGCTCGGGAGTCTGCCGGCCGCGCTCGCCGCGCGCGGCCACACCGTTTCGGTGATCCTCCCGCTCTACAAGCAGATCAACGCGAAGGCGGCGAAACTGCGCAAGGCGCCGAAGCTCGAACCCATCGACGTTCCGTGGGGCACGGGACCGGAACGCATCACCATCAAGACGGCGAAGCAGCCCGGCGCGGGAGTGACAGTGTACTTCGTCGAACACGCGGATTGCTTCGGGCGCGACGGCATCTACACTGACCCGACGACGAAGACCGAGTACGACGACAACGCGCAACGCTGGGCCTTCTTCGCGCGCGCCGTGTGCGAGACGACGATCGCTCTCGGCCTGCGACCCGACATCCTGCACGTGAACGACTTTCAGTCGGCGCTCGTGCCGGCGTATCTGCGGACGCTGTACGCGGGACACGAGGCGTTTGCGCGCACGGCAAGCGTTCTCTCTCTGCACAACCTGGGATACCAGGGCACGTACAAGAGCGGCGTGCTCCGCACGTCCGGATTGCCCGAGGAGTTGTGCGATCCGCTCGGTCCGTTCGAGTTCTTCGGCCACGTGAACCTGCTCAAAGGGGGCGTGTGGTTCGCGGATATGCTGACGACCGTGAGCCCGCGCTACGCAGAGGAAATCCAGACGACCGACGAGTTCGGCGCGGGACTCGAAGGCTTGCTGCGCGCGCGCGGACACTCGCTCGTGGGCATCGTGAACGGGGTGGACTACGGCGTGTGGGATCCGCGCACGGATACGCACCTGCCCGCGACGTACGGGCCGGAGGATCTCTCCGGCAAGTGGACGTGTAAGGCGGAACTCGTGCGGCGTATGGGCCTACCAGCGGAGCGCACGATGCGTCCGGTCATCGGCATGGTGACGCGCCTCGTCTACCAGAAGGGGATCGACCTCCTGCGAGACGCGGCGGAACGTCTCCTGTCCGCCGACGTGTCGCTCGTCGTGCTGGGAAGCGGTGCGCCGGGGTACCAGGAGTTCTTGACGGATCTCGCCGCGCGACATCCAACCAAGGTGGCGGCGGAGTTCGGTTTCCACGACGACCTCGCGCACCTGATCGAGGCCGGTTCGGATTTCTTCCTCATGCCGTCGAAGTACGAACCGTGCGGTCTCAATCAGATGTACTCCCTGCGGTACGGGACGATCCCCATCGTGCGCGAAACGGGCGGACTGGCGGACACGATCGTCGAATGGAACGGCGACACGGGCGACGGGACGGGCTTCTTGTTCGAGCCGTACACGCCGGATGCGTTGCTGGATGCGGTGTGGCGCGCACTCCACGCGTACGAATACCCGGCGGCGCGCGAACGACTCATGTTGAACGGCATGGCACAGGACTTCTCGTGGAACGCGGCGGCGGCGCGCTACGAGCACGTGTACCAATGGGCGCACGAGCGGCGCGCGGCGCCGGCGGCCGCCGGCGGAGAGGAGTGACGATGCAGCACGCAACGGGAAATACCGCAGCGAAGAAACCCCGCGCAGCGTACGCGATGCGCGGCCTGATCCTGCTGGTCGTGTTGGCGGGAACGTTGGGATCGATCTACGTGCTCGCACGGCTGGCACCGCCGAAGGTTCGGCCCGAGGAGATGATCGTCTCCGCTCCGTCCTCCGATACGCGCGAACACGGCCTCACGATGCAGGAGGAGCAAGCCGGCAAGACGGGACGCCAAGCCTCGTCAGGGATGGAGGGAATGTACGTGAAGCCGGGAGACGCGCCCGCCTCCCCGTCCCCGACGCAGAGCCAGATCGAACACCCGGAGAAGCACTACAACGACTTGCCGGGCATCGATTTGTCGCTTCTTCCGCCGAAAGTGCATGAAGACATCCTGGCGGCGGCGAACCATGAGGCGTGCACGTGCGACTGCGACATGACGGTCGCCCAGTGCCGTAACGAGGACCCGAACTGCCGGCACTCACTCCAGCGCGTCGCCGCAATCTACGCCGCGCGCGTCGGCGCGGGGATCGAAAACGGGGAGATTGTCGAGCAGTAGTTAGGACGAGGCAGGCGGTGCGTCGATCAGGGAGGCGTGCAACACGCGCACCGCATCCTCCGCGCGCGCGGCCGGAACGACCGCCGACGCAGTGATCGCCGACGTGGATGTGAGTGCCACCGCAACGCCCGCGTCGTTGAGCGCCGTGAACATCGAGGCGAGCAGCGGTCCGTCGGCGAGCACGCTCTTGCCGATGACACTCACGAG
>CAZEPH010000068.1:0-9706 GCA_964514075.1 uncultured bacterium
CGAAGAACGCGTAGCCTTCGTCGTCGGGGCCGCGGTGGTGAATCAGGGCGTTCATGTGCGCGACGAGCGCCGGATCCACCGGAGCCCCGCTGCGATCCCACACCGCGAGAATGCCGCACATGGTCTATGCACCTCCCGGTGCGGTCAGCGCGCGCATCGTGCGCAGGAACGTCCGCGCCGCTCGCGCGGCTTCGCGCACGTCGCTCTTCGAGTACAACCCGAGCGGGAACGCGACAGCGGCGAGCGCGACGAGCACGGCCACGCGCACGAGAGCGCTCGCGTGCGCGCCGCCGACGACAGCGAGCGCGAGCGCTGCAAGAAATGCGAGCAACCGCCCCCACCGCACGGGGAGCGGGAAGACGCGCTGTCCGACTATTGCCACCGCGATCACCGCGACGGCATATCCGACGAGCGTGCCGGTAGCGACGCCCACCATCCCCCAGGGGCGCACCAGAGCCATCGCGAGTGCGATGGCCGCGATCGCGCCCAGCGCGGAGGTCCACCCGAGATGGCGCGACTTGCCCGCCATGTTCACGGCCATGCCGGCGACATAGTACGCGCCGTACACCGCGTTGCCGAACGCGAGCAGGCCGACGACCGCCGCACCACCCCAGTACGCGGGCGCGGTGGCCCACACGAGCGCATCGCGCGCGAAGAGCGTCAGCGCCGCCGCGAGCAGCCCGCTCCCGAGAGCATAGAGACTCACGACGCGCGCCATCGTGCGGCGAACCTCGGGATGATGCGCGAGCGCATAGCAGTACGGACCCCACGCGAGCGTGAATGCCGAGACGAAGAACGTCACCACGCCCGCGAGCTTCGCCGCGACGCTGTACACGCCGACGTCCCCGAGGCCGCGCGCGTGACTCAACACGTAGCGATCCACGTACGCAACGATCCAGTACGAGAGGCTGGTCGCGATGAGGGGCGCGCCGAAGCGCACGAGACGCGCGAGGTCGGCGCGGGAGAGACGTCGCGTGAGACTGTGCCGCACGAGCCACAGACCCGCGACCGTGCTGCAACCGTCGGCGATCACGCGACCCAGAAAGACGCCGGCCGGTCCGCTGTGCGCGCCGAGCACGAGCGTCAGCGTCGCGACGCCGTTCGCGAGCACGTTCGTCGCGGTGAACACTGCGTACGCCCCGGGCCGGAACGTGACACGCAGGACGTCCTGCACCGCGGCGACGGCGGCCGCGCCCGGCAGCGTGCACGCCGCCAGCGCCACGAGCGCGGCGTTGTCGTGCGTGTCGGTGGCGAGCAGAGAGAAGAGCGGCGCCCCGACGGCCAGCACCGCGGCGGCGGCGACGTTGAATCCGATGCGCCCCGCGACGGCGGTGCTCGTGAGTTGCCGCGCGGCGAATCGGTCGTCGATCCGGTAGTAGTGATACGCGAAGGCGCTGTCCATTCCGACGAGCGCCACCATGTACACGAGCGTGACTAGGAGATTCGTCACCTCTACGAGACCGTACTCCGACGTGGAGAACGCGCGCGTGAGGGCGGGCACGAGCACCAGGTAGATCGACTTGGTGGCGGCCTGCCCGAGCCCGTAGATGATCGAGTCGCTCGCGAGCGCGGTCAGCTTGTTACGCATGGAGCGACTCGAGAATGGCCGGCAGCTCGCGCGCACGGCGGTCGAGCGGGAAGCGCTCCGCGATGCGTGCGGCCGCACGAGCGTGCGCCTCGGGCGGCGCGGCCAGCGCCGCGCGCACGGCGCCGGTGCACGCATCCACGTCGCCGTACGCGATCAACTCTCCTGCATCGCCGACGACTTCGTCCAGCGCGGTGCCACGCGTGCCCACGACGAGTGCGCCGCAGGCCATCGCTTCGGCGGCCGCGAGGCCGAAGCCTTCGTGCGCGCTCATTTGCACGTACACGCTCGCCCGCTGGAACAGCGCGACGACCTCCTCGCGCGGAACGTACCGGTCCACGAACTCCACGTTGGCGCTGGCCGCGGCGCGCACGCGCTGCAACGTTTCGTCACCCGCGGCTCGCCCCAGTAAGACGAACCGCGCCTCGGCGACGCGCGCCGCCACGGCGAGGAAAGTATCGATCCCCTTTTGCCGCAGGAAGAGGCGGTTCACTGCGCTGGCCGTCACGACAACCGATTCGTGCACGGGTGAGAGCGCCGGGCGGAAGACGCGTGTCTCCACGCCGGGATACACGACGTGCATCGCCCGCGGCGCGCACCACCGGCTCACTTCCGCCGCCGCGTGCTCGGAGAACGGCAAGACGACGTCGGCGTGTGCGAGCGCATCCCGCACCAGCACGCGCAGGTGCGGTTTGCGCATCGCGCCGAACGCGAACTCCGGCAGGCAGGCCACGTCATACCCGCCCGTCACGATCGCGGTCCGCACATGCAGCGCGCGCGCGAGGCGGACGACGCCCCACGCGTAGCTGGGGTGCGCGAACCAGAGGAGCACGACATCGGGGCGCGCGCGCAGGAGTGCGCGCGCCGCTGCCGTGCCGCCGATCGCCGTCGTCACATCGAAGCGCTCGCGCAAGAGTCGAATGTCGTCCTCCATGAACGACGAGCCCGCGTACGGCATCACCACGAGAACGCGGCGCACGCTAGTCCGGCACGCGCGCGACGTATCGCATGCACCAGCCTTGCTTGTCGCCCGTCATCGCGAACGACAACGCGCCGGCCACGATCCACTTGACGCTTGCGCTCACGCTCTTCTGCAGCCACACGAGCGGCAGCTCCTGCACGGGCTCCTTGACGAGCACCTCGAAGCGCAGCTCGCGAAAGAGCATGTCGAGTTCCTTCGTGCTCAGCGGGTTGATGTGGCCGTAGCTCTCGTCCGCGGGCGAGAACTGATGCATCACGCCGGTGCGCAGGAAGCCGACGCGCGAATAGAAGTTTGCAGGATTCGGCGTGGTAAGCAGCACGAACCCGCCGGGCCGCGTCACCGCGCGCAGCAGGCGCAGGAATGCCCACGGATCCTCCACGTGCTCGATGATCTCAAGCGCGGCAACCAGATCGTAGTGTCGCGCACGCTCCCCCGCGAAGCGCTCGCGCGAGACGGGATCGCTCAAGTCCACGGCGTGACAGCGCACATCGCGCGGGCGGAAGATCGACGGGTCCCGGTCGCATGCCTCGGTTGCGTAGCCGAGGTCCGCGAGACGCCGCGAGAACGCGCCCTCCCACGCGCCGACGTCCAGCACGCGCGCCGGCGGCTGCACCAGGCGTGCGATGTGCGCCTCGTTTCCCGCGTGCGCCTCGTCGTAGCCGCCTTGGGTAATGCCCGCGTGCTCCGTGTGCCGGGGGGAGCCGATCTTCAGTAGCTTGGCCATGGATCGCGGGAGAATGGCACGAGACGGGCGGATTGCGCTATCCTCCCGCGAATGTCTGCCCCAGCCCGCTCCCGTCTTGCCCTCGCGGCCGTTGCGATCGCAGGAAGTCTGCTTCCCGTCGCCGCATTCGCTCAAATCTCGATGCGCACGGCTGCCGCGGTCGTTATTCGCGATTCCGTGACGCTGTATTCCGATCCGGACCTGCGCACCGCGCACGGCCGTGCGCGGCTCGGTGATGCCTTTCCGATCGCGCGGCTCGCCGACTCGCTCTTCACGGTGACGCTCCGGGACAGCTCTTTCGCGTTTCTCCACCAACGCGACGCGGGGGTGGTGGCACTGCCCACGCGCGACGAGGTGACGATTCAGTTTGGCCGCCGGTACCACCCCTATGTGCTCTGGTTTGCGGCGCGACACTTCGCCGCGAGCAATCCGGCGAGCGTGTGGGCCGTGCCCCCGAGCGATCGCATCGCGATCGCGCTGTATCAACGACTCGCGACGGACTTCCCCGCGGACACCATCGTCGCGCGCCCGCTGCAGGTTCCCGATCTGCACGTCCGCTACGGTGCGGTGGAAGGTCACCTGCGCATCGCGGAGATCTCCCTCGCCGATGGAGACACGGTGACGGCGGTGCGGCATTTGCGCGAGGTGCTCGATCACCACAAGGCACTCGCGCGCGTGGCGAGTCTCGACGCGCTCCTGCAATACACGCTCGGGAACGTGCTCTCGCTGGCGCCGGGCGGTCTTCCCGCCGCGTCCCGCGACGAGGGCGTCCGGATCTTGTTCGATGTCGTGGACAGGTATCCGCGGGACGTCGTCATGGGGCTTGCGGTGCACCAAGTCCCCTCGCTTCTCTCTGCGCGCGCATTGACGGATCTCGCGCGCTTCCCGGCCGCGACCGTACAGCGACACGCCCGCCGCCTCCGGACGATGATGCCCATCCCCGCGATGCGCATGACCACGGACGTCGCGCTCGGGCGCATCGCGGCCGCGCGCAAGCAGTACCCACGGGCCGACTCTTTCGCCACGAGCGCGTTTCGCGGAGAGCCCAAGTGGATCGACGCGGTGCAAGGCGCGGGCGCGCCGCTGCGCGGGAATCCTCGCCCGGCGGCGCAGCTTCTCTTCGATACGTGGCTCGCGCGCGGCGCGGACCAGCGTGCCCTCGAGCACGTGCGCCGTTTGGAGCGCGATACGTCGCTGTCCGCCGACCTGCGCGGACTCGCGCGAAAGATCCTCCTGCGCGCCGCCGATCACGGCACGGGGAGCATTGCGGACGTGGAATCGCTCACCGTGCGCGATGATCTGGGACTCTGGCGCGCGCGCAAGGACACGGGTGGGTACTCGACGCGCACGCGTACGGCAACGCTCCTGCGCGCCGGCGATTGGGCCGGTGCGCCCTCCATCGCCACGCTCGCGAGCGGCGAGTCGCTGCGCGTGCTCTACGCGAACGCGGGTCTCTCGCGCGACGGCTCGGGGCACGCCCTCAAGGTCCAGACCGCGCGCGGTGCGATCGGGTGGGTGAGCGAATCCGCGCTCGACGCGCGAACGTGGTGGACACCGCTGTGCTCGGCCCCGGCCGGCGAGGCGCGCGTGATCGCGCGCACAACGGGCGACCGCGACGGCCGCGTCTCGCTCGCCGACGTCACGGGCGACGGCTGCATCGACGCGATCGTGACAGGGACGGGATGGACCATCGACGAGCCGCCGTTCGACGAGGACCGTCCGAGTTTCATGTTCGACGCCGTCCAGGTGATCGACGGCGCAACGGGCGCAACAGTGTGGCTGAACGACAGTCTCAGCGTGAACCCCACGCTTCCCGCACCGGCGGGCCGCGGGTGGATCGCCGTACCGGGACGCGGGCGCGTGCAGGTGGTCCGCGGTACGGACGGTACGCCCTATGCGACGCTGCGCGCGACTGCGGCGGCGCTGTCCGGCGGTCCGCCGCTCGTGTGGGCGACGGACACGCTCCTCGTGTGTGCGTCGGGCGATTCGATCGTCGCGGTCGATCCGCGATCGGGCGCGCGACTCTGGCGCGCGATGACGCCGAACGGGGAATCGGTGACGGCGGGGCCCGCGTGCGACGGTCGCACGGTCGTGGCCGTCGCGGGAATCACGAACGCGTCGGCGTTCGCTCTCGATGCGTCGAGCGGCTCGGTTGTGTGGCGCTCCACGTCGCCCGATCACCCCGCGCAAGCCTGGATCGGCGGGGGCACGGCGCTCGTCTCTAACGGCATCGAGATGTGGGCCATGAACGCGAGCGACGGGAAGTTGCGCTGGAATCACATGGCGCCGATGAGCCAGGATCCGTACGCCAGCACGTCCACACGCGATCTCGAGTGCCTGCCGGGACGCGTCGCCCTCGTGGCCGGCGAACAACTCACGGCACTCGATGCACACACCGGGCGTCCCGTCTGGAGTGCCTTCAGCGCGGCCCCGATCGTCTCGAGCCCCGTTCTCGTGCACACGAGCGACGGCGACTCGCTCCTCGCCTGCGCGACCGCGGACGGCGCGGTGTCGTTCTTCGATGCGGCGAGCGGTGACCGCCGCGCGCGCGTACCCCTGCGTGAGTGGAGCGGCGACCGCGATGCCGCGGTCGCGCCGAACCGTCCGCGATGGAACACCGCATGGCTCTCCGCCGCGGAGAACGTCGTCGCCGTGGCGGCGGATGACGGCGGCGTGCACGTCCTCTCGGCGCCGCGCGGCCGCTAGCTACCGCCCGTACAGCCCGATCAACTCGCCGTGCGCGAGCGTGTGGCCGTGCATCGCGCGCTCCACGTCGCTCTTCGTCGCGCCCGGCGCGAGGGCGAGCGGCGCATCCAGCGCGTAGACGCGAAACGAGTAGCGATGCGCCGCGCCAGGCGGCGGACACGGCCCGCCGTACCCGATCGCGCGGAAGTCGTTCGTTCCCTGCACGCCCCCGTTCGCCAGCATGCGTTCCGCCGGCGGCACGTTCTGCGGAAGCGCGCGCGTCGTGTCCGGCAGGTCGTATAGCACCCAATGCACCCACGTGCCGCGCGGCGCGTCCGGATCGTCGGCGATCACCGCGAACGCGCGTGTGCCGGGCGGTACGTTGCTCCAGGCGAGCGGCGGCGACACGTTCTCGCCGTCGCACGTGTGCATGCGCGGGATCGTCTCCCCCGCCGCAAACGCAACGCTCGTTACGTGCATCGCTGGACCCTCCACCACCTGCGGCGTGCGTAGCTGGTGCGCACACGCGCTCAGAAGCGCCGCCAGCACGAAGCACCCGCTCGCGCAGCGGCCGATCACGCCCCCCCCTCGACGCGCGGCTCGAGTCCGGGCCGCGCATCGGGACGGCTCGTCGGAATCGGCGGCGGACCCGCGGCGAGAACGCGTGCGATGCGTTCCGCCGCGTCACCGTCTCCGTAGACGGCGGGGCGCACGCGCGACCGGTCGAACGACATCGCGCTGACCGCCGCCGCGCGAATGCGCGCGGTGTCCGCGTCCACGAGTGTGTTCCACCCCGCGGCCACCGTTTCGATCCACTCCGTTTCCGCGCGCAGCGTGATGCACGGCACGCCCGCCCAGTACGCCTCTTTCTGCACGCCGCCCGAGTCCGTGAGGATTGCCGCCGCGTGCGCGCTCAACTCCAGCATGCTGAGATACCCGAGAGGGGGAAGGATGCGCACGCCGTTCGGCGCCGGGATGCCGTGTTCGTCCATCACGCGGCGCGTGCGCGGGTGCACCGGGAACACGACAGGCGCGCCGATGTCGTCGAGCGCCGCACAAATCGCGCGCAGGCGATCGGGGTCGTCTGTGTTCGCGGCACGATGCACGGTCGCGAGGAAGTAGCCGCGCCGCTCGAGCCCCAGCAGATCGACGATGCGATTCGTCTCGGCCGCGCGGGTCCGAAAGTGGAAGAACGCGTCGTACATGACGTCGCCTACTTGGTGCACGCCGCCTGTGATGCCCTCCGCGCGCAGATTTCGCACGGCGTCGTCGGTCGGCGCAAAGAGCAGTTGCGCGAGACGGTCCGCGACGATCCGGTTCACTTCCTCCGGCATGTCGAGACGGCGGCTGCGCAATCCCGCTTCGACGTGCGCGAGCGGCACCGGCACCTTCGATGCGGCCAGCGCGCCGGCCAGCGTGGAGTTGGTGTCGCCGTAGATCAGGACGACGTCCGGCCGCACGTCGCGGATCGTGTCATCGATTCCGCGCAACATCGCGGCCGTCTGCGCCGCGTGCGCCCCCGACCCCACGCCGAGATTGCGGTCCGGCTCCGGGATGCCGAGTTCCTCGAAGAACGCCTGCGACATCTCGCGGTCGTAGTGCTGTCCGGTGTGCAGGAGGAACTCGCGCGCCACCCCGCGCACCGCGCGGGAGACGGGCGCGGCCTTGATGAACTGCGGGCGCGCGCCGACGATGCTCAGGACCTTCACGACACCTTCGCGCCGTAGAACTCCAAGACGCACGAAGCGACGTAATCGATCTGCGAGTCGGTCAACTCCGTGTACACCGGCAGCGCGAGCACCTCGCGGCACGCCTGTTCCGCGACCGGCATCGAGCCCTGGCTGTATCCGAGGGACGCGAAGCACGCCTGCTGATGCAGCGAGATCGGATAGTACACCGCGTTCCCGATGCCGCGCGCGGCGAGATGCTCCTTCAACTCGTCACGGCGGGGCGCCCGAATCACGTACTGGTGATAGACGTGCACGTTGTTCGCATCGACCGAGGGCGTGATGACGTCCGATCCGGCGAACGCCGCATCGTACTTCGCTGCCACGGCGCGACGGCCCGCGGCCCATGCATCGAGACGCTGCAACTTCACGAGCAGGACGGCCGCCTGGAGCGTATCCAGGCGGCTGTTCGTTCCCACGAAGTGGTGCACGTAGCGCGGGCGCATGCCGTGCTCACGCCACATGCGCACCTTGTCCGCGAACTCCGCGTCGTTCGAAACGAGCATGCCGCCGTCGCCCGCGCCGCCCAGGTTCTTCGACGGGAAGAACGAGATCGCTCCGGCGCGGCCGACCGTGCACGCCTTGCGACCGCTCTGTTCCGCGCCGATCGCTTGCGCCGCGTCCTCGAGCACCTGTAGCCCGTGTGTCTCCGCGAGCGTGAGGATCGGCGCCATCTGCACCATCTGCCCGAAGATGTGCACGGGCACGATAGCGCGCGTGCGCGGCGTGATGGCGCGCTCGACGGCGGCGGGGTCCATGTTGAACGTGCGCGGCTCGCTGTCCACGAACACGGGCGTGGCTCCGGCGTTGACCACCGTGCCGGCGGTCGCAAAGAACGTGAACGTCGGAACGATCACCTCGTCGCCCGGCTGGAGATGCATCGCCTTGAGCGCGAGCAGGAGAGCGTCGGTGCCGCTCGCTGTGCCCGTCGCGGCGCGTGCGCCGCAGTACTGCGCCACCGCCTCTTCGAGTTGCTTGACGGCCGGACCGTTGATGAAGGCCTGCGATTCAAAGACGCCGTCCACGGCCGCGCGCACGTCGTCGCGAATGGTGGCGTACTGCGCCTTCAGGTCGAGAAGTGGGACCTGCATTGTGTGTGTGTCCTCGTGATCGATGGAGGCAGCGAGAAGCGTGCAGGATACCCGCAACGCCGGGACGCGGCTACGACTCTTCCGGCCGCGCGTACAACTCCAGCATGCCGCACCGCGTGCAGCGCATCGACGTCACCGGATGCACGTCGTGACCTTTCGTTTTCACGCCGTACCAGATGCTGTGCTCGGGCTGCCCTTCGACCCATTGCGCAACGCCCGGCATGGAGTAATCGCGATCCATGAGGAACCCCGGTTCCATCGTGCCGCGGCAGCGGAGACAGTCGTTCATGCGTTTACTTCCCTCCCTTGCGCCGCGCGCGCGACGCGGGTTGTGCGAGATCGGCCAGCTTTCCGCGACGCAATCCGAGATGCAGCGTCTTCTTCAGGCTCGGACAACACAGCGGATCGTCCGTCGCGTACGTCACGGATTCCACGGTGATCACGCCTTTCGCCACGCCCTTCACTTCGCCTTGGCCGAGGTGCTTGTATCCGACGGATCGCCACGCGCCGCCGGTCTGCGCGAACACCACGACCACCGAGTATGCATTCGCCGGATTCGATGCGCCTTCCGTCGCGCCGCCCGGCAAGTTGTCGTCGATCCAGATGGAGGCGACGGCCTCTGGCGCCGCATCACCACCCATGTCGGCCAGGATCACACCCGGCGTGCCCGAGAGAGGGCCCAGAGTGGACGCGAAGTGCGCGATCGAATCGCGGAGCGACATGTCTTCGAGCGAATCCGCCGGAACGACCGGCGTGACGAGCAAAGCCGCAACAACGCCGAGTGATGAGAGCATGTTCACATCCTCCCCTGTGGATTACGCAGAGTCTACACCGTTGACGGCGGTGCCCGCGTTGCACAAGTGTGGGGGATCGATCCGTACCGCACTGGAGGATTCTATGCGTCTCGCTCTC
>CAZEPH010000069.1:0-9689 GCA_964514075.1 uncultured bacterium
TTGTGTGCAGCCGCATGCACGACGAGTCGCGGCTTCCATTCCGCGAAGACGTCGCGCATGCGCCGCGCGTCGCGCACGTCCGCGATGATCGGTTCGAGAGGAACAGCCATGCCCAGCGCGCGGAGCTCCATTTCGATTTCGAAGATCGAGTTCTCGCCGCGCCCCAGCAAGGCGAGGGCGGCTGGTCGCATCGCCGCGATCTGCCGGCAGATGTCGGCGCCGATAGAGCCGCCCGCACCCGTCACGAGAACGCGCGCGCCGTCCACCAGCGCGCGCACGGGCGCATCGTCGAACGAGGTGTGCTCGCGCCCCAGGAGATCTTCCGGGCGAATGCGGCGAATCTGCTCGATGCGGACGTCGCCGAGGATGATCTCGCGCAAACCCGGCACGATGCGCACGGGGCAGCGCGTCGCTTCCGCCGCGCGCACAAGCGATCGAATGACGGAGCCGCTCGCACTCGGGATCGCGATCAGGATGTCGTCCACGCGCAGCTCGCTCACCGCGCGCGCGATCTCATCGCGCGTGCCCGCCACGGGAATGTCCCCGACCCGCGTCCCGCGTAGCGCGGGATCGTCGTCGATGAACCCCACGGGAACGGCGCCGTATTCGGGGTGCGCGACCAGTTCTGCGGCCGCCATGCGGCCCGCCACGCCCGCCCCGACGATGAGGAGACGCGTCACGGAGCGATCGTCACGGCAACGCGCGCAGCGAACGTGGCGCTCTCCACGTGCACGAGGTACACGCCCGGCGTGACCATGGCGCCTCCGGCGTCCGTTCCGTCCCAGAAGGCCTGGCCGGCTTGCACGCCCGTGACCCGCCGCATGAGCCGCCCGTCGATCGCGTACACGCTCGCGGTAGCGCTTCCCTCGAAGCCGCGCAGTGCGATGCGCCCGCCGCTTCCCATGCGCAGCGGGTTCGGTCCCGCGGTGACCACGATCGCGCCGGGAGTGGGCGGAGGTGTAGCGCCCTGCGGAACGTAGCGCGACACGCCATCCGCGGTGGCGATCCACAACTCGGAGCGCGCGGTGTTCCATCCCACCGCGTACACGCGATTCGAGACGAGACCGGAGTTGCTCGTCGTGAACGTCTCGAACGTTCCGTCGCCGCGCAGCTGCGCGACGCCCTCGGCGGTTCCGGCCCACAGACGTTGCGCGTTGTCGACGACGACCGATCGCACGTCGCTCGACGGGAGCCCGTCGAGAACCGTGTACACGTCGCTCACGGCGAGCGTGGTGGTGTTCACGCGCGCCAAGCCGCCGCTCGTGGCGAGGAACGCATCGGGTTCGCGGAACGCGATCTCGTACACGTCCGGGGAGGGCAGACCGTTCGCCGTTCCGAGGTTGAACCAATCGCTCGGCGAGACGGACGTGAAGTTGCGCGTATTCCAGACGTCCACGCCACCCGACTTCTCGCCGAGCCACGCGCGGCCCGCGCGATCGAACGCGATCGCCCACACGCGATTGCTCGTGAGCGCGTATCGCGGATCGCCGACGGACACGAGCGACCATGCGCCGTTCGTCTCTCGGACGTCGACGCCGTACGTTTCGGAGGAGAGCGGATTGTTGTCGTGTCCGAACCACAAACGGCCCGCCGCGTCTTGTCCGATGCCCATGACGAACGGACTCGATAAACCATCGGGCGACGCGCCGATCAGCTCGAACGCAAACGATGTCCGCGGTCCGGTAATGTGTGCGAGCCCGTCACCCCAATTGCCGAACCATCGTCCGCCCGAGCGGTCCACGAACGACGCAAACCAGAAGTCGTCGTTGCCGAGGCCGTGCGCGGCGCCGTACGCCGACCACTCGCTGCCGTTCCAGTACGCGGCGCCGCCGCGTTGCGTCGTGAGCCACACGCCGCCGTCCGCGTCGAATGCGAGACGCCGTCCGCTCGGATCGCGCACCGCCAGGCTGCGCGCGCCCGGCGCGCGCGCGCTGCTCCACTGCGTGGGGCACGTGCTGCACGGCGTGGCGACGCCGTCGTCCGTGCCGACCCACACCGATCCGTCCGCCGCGAGGTCGACGGCATTCGCGACCACCCCGGAGGGAAGACCGAGCGACGTCCACGACGCGCTCGGCGCGTCGATCGACCACACGCCGGTGCTCGTCGCGGCCACGAGGCGCGCGGGCGATCCCGCTAGTGAGCGGACCGCGCCGAGCGACGACGCGCCGGTGTTCTCCTGCAGCCATTGCGTGCCGTCCCATCGATAGACCGCGGCGGCAGTACACACGTACACGGAACCCAGCGCGCGCGTCAGCGAAAGCGCGGCCGCGCGCGGGAGTCCCGCACGCGCGTCGATCCACGCACCGCCGCTGAAGCGCGCAACCGTAGAGTCGGACGCGACCCAGGTGTCCGCTCCATCGATCAAGATGTCGCGCACGACGCGGCGCACGGCGCTCGGAACACTGCCGAGGCCCACGCTGCTCAAGCGGCTCACACGCAGGAGCGCGATCCCATTGGCCGCGCCAACCCAGAGCGAATCGCCGATGGGCGCGAGCGTCGTCACTCCGCCGAGCGCGTTGATCCCGAGCAGCGCGCCAGGCACGGCGGTGATCGATCCGTCGCGTTCGACGCGCGCGAGATCAGAGGCTGCGGTCCCCACCCACACGCGACCCAACGCGTCCGTCGCGACGGCGGACACCGCATCAGCGGGCAATCCGTTCGCGCGGTAGTAGCTCGCCCACGCGGACGCAGTCGCGTCGTACGCGCGCAATCCGGTTCCGGTCGCGAGCCACGCCTCCGACCCGGTCATCGCGAGACCGACGACCGCGGACGGCTCCAGATACGTCGTCCATCCCGCGGCGCCCGGACCCGTTCCCGGCGGCGGTAATGTGGCGCCCGCCGTCGTTGCTGCAATGCACGCGATGATGCCGGCCCATGGACCGCGGGAACTCCGAATCACGTCGTCTCCTCCACGCTGCGCGTCGTCGTGTCGTCGTTATCGGTCGCTTCGGCGCGCGCTCGCGTGTCCGGTGCATGTGGACGGCCGAGCGCGATGAGCGGGCGCCCTGCGAGATCCTCAACACGCGCGTGCGTATCTAACCAGCTTCCCCACGGCGGCGCCAGAAGAAGCGCCACATCCGTCGCGGCGAGGCTCTCGTGCAACCGCGCAACCACGGCGTCCGCGGGAAACGGCTCGACCAGGACGACGGCGCCGACGCGTTCAGCGCGCACGGCGCGCAGGATGCGCCGCAGCTGCGCCTCGTGCGTCTCGGCCGCAAAGCGCGCGGCGTGCACGTCCACGTGTCCCGCGTGCGCGTAGCCGCGCGCGCGATGCTCGTCGAGAGCGCGAGTGATCGTGGTCGCCGCGCCGCGTCCGCCGACGGTGAGGATGCGCCGGACGTCCACGCCGCTTTCTGCCGCGCGCCGCACGAAGCGCGCGAGCAAGAGCCGCGTGCCCGTGGCGATGATCGCCAGCGCCGGCACGAACACGGCGACGATCACGCGGGACACCTGCACCGACACGATGAACGTGAGCGCCATCAGCGCGACGCCCACGGTGAGCGCGGCGCGCACCGTGCGGAGGAACAGGGCGCGGTCCGACGCGGCGGATCGCCCGTACGCTCCGGTTGCGGCGAACACGAACAGCGATATCACGACGGCAACCGCCAGAAACGACGCGTACGAACCGAGCGGGTACAGCGGCTTCGTGAACACGGCCGCGGCGATCGAGCGCGTCTGGTAGCCCACGAGGAAGGCGACGAGCGTCGCGAGTGCGTCCGCGCCCACGAGCGCGATCGTGCGCAGCAGGACGGCGTTCTTCTTCACCACGTACAGCACGAGGCTCCACTTTTCGTAGAACCGCACACTGGACATGATGTGCAGGCGCGATCCGCGCCCGAAGAGGCCGCGCGCGCTCTCGCGTCGATGGTGGTGCGTCATCACCGCGTCGGGGACGTAGGTCACGCGCCATCCGTGCTGGTGCATCCGGTAGCACCAGTCCACGTCCTCGAAGTAGAGGAAGAAGCGCTCATCCGCCGGTCCGACCTCGTCCACCGCTTCGCGTCGGACCATCATGCACGCGCCGATCACCCAATCCACGTCACGCGCGCTCGCGTGATCCCAATCCGCCAAGAGGTGCTCGCGCACGATGCGGTGGCGCGGGAACAGTTTCCCGAGCGGCGTGCGGCGCAGCACGATCGCACCGGCGGTGTAGAACCGCCGGGCGGAATACTGCAGCGAGCCGTCAGGATTGTGGAGCCGCCCGCCGGCGATGCCCACGTCTGGATGGGCGTCGAGATACGTGGCCAGCGCGTCCACCGACCCCGGGTGCGCGACGATGTCGGGATTCAACACGAGGACGTAGCGTCCATCGGTTTCCCGCAGACCGCGGTTCACGCCCCCCGCGAATCCCACGTTGCGACCGGAGTGCAAGACGCGTACGGACGGAAACTCCGCGCACACCGCCCGCGCCGCAGCGGGATCGCGCGAGTTATCGATGACGACGATCTCGTGCGAGGTCGCGGGCGTCCCCTCTCGCGTGAGCGACAGCAGACACGCACGCAACAGGTCCGGCGTCTCGTAGTGCACGATGACCAGGGAGACCTGGGGTGCGACGCGCGCCATCTACTCGAGCTGTCCCGCAAGCGACCAGAGACGCAGCCGCCACACCATCCCGGCGGCTTCCCAGATGATGCGCCGGTTCATCTTCGAAATCCCCACGCGCCGGTCCGTGAAGAGAATCGGAATCTCCTTGATGCGGAACCCCCGCTTCCACGCCTTGTAGTTCATCTCGATCTGGAACGCGTAGCCGTCGGACCGCACGCGATCGAGCCGGATCGACTCGAGCACGCGTCGGCGGAAGCACTTGAAGCCTCCCGTTGCATCGGCCAGTGGGAGCCCGGTGATGAGCCGCGTGTACACGTTCGCGGAGTAGGACAGCACGAGCCGGGAGAGCGGCCAGTTCACGACCGTCACGCCCTTGACGTAGCGGGAGCCGATGACCAGGTCGGCGTCTTCGATCGCCTCGAGAAAGCCTTCGATCGCCGCCGGGTCGTGCGAGAAGTCCGCGTCCATTTCGAAGATGCACTCCGCGTCGGTGGTGAGCGCGTATTGGAACCCCGCGACGTACGCGGACCCGAGGCCCATCTTGCCCGCGCGCGGGAGAAGCGTCACGCGCGGTCCCACTTTGTCGGCGTACGCGCGGACCACGTCGCCGGTTCCGTCGGGGCTGTTGTCGTCGACTACCAATACGCGCACGGACGACGGCAGAGCGAGCAACTGCTCGATCAACGCGCCGATGTTGTCGCGCTCGTTGTAGGTGGGAATGATGACGAGAGCCTTCACGTCGCGCGCGATCTCCGGGTGAGGATGCCGCGAGCGAGCGGAACGAGCACGAGCAGCAGAGCGCCCACGCTGCCGGCGATCGTGCCGCGGAGTCCCGTGCGGATCGCCTGCGATTCGTACGCCATGCGAATCGTGTGGTGGCCGGCCGGGACGAGCACAGCACGCAGGAGATAGTTCGCCTTGTGCACGGGCGTCTTCCGTCCATCCACATAGGCGACCCAGTCCGGATAGTACGCGTCGCCGAGCATCACGAGACACGGCGCGTCGAGCGTGGCGTCGATGGTGAGCTCGTTGAGACCGTACTGCGTGACGCGCACGTTCGCGCCCGCTGCCGACATCGTGGGCAGCTGCGTCGCCCCCAGGTCGTCCTGCTGCAGAATCGCCTCGACCGCAGGGTCGAACTCCGGCCGGCGGATCGCAGCGAGCGCCGAATCGCCGTTCGCCACGATCCGCGCGCGGTCCACGGCCCACGCGCGCGGCAGCGCGAGCCGGTTCACGTAGACCTGCCGCGAACCGGTGAATGCGAGTTCCAGCGACGGGTTCTCGATGCGCGGCTGGTTCGCGGGCGCAATGAGGTACTTTACGTTCAACATGTCCAGGTGGCGCAGGTCGTTCAACTGCGTCGTGTTGAGGAACGTGTCGAAGAGCGCGGGCTTGGCGGCGTGGTACCCGCCCACGCTCGCGATGCGGAATGCCGCGTAGCGGTTGTCGCCGAAGTCGCGCGGGTCGAGCGGCAGCACGCGGAAGAGCGTCGAGTCCTGCGCGAGGAAGTCGATCACATCGTCGCGTTGGAGGATTGCCGTGCGGTCCGACGGACGGCCGATGACGGGGCGCAGCACCTTCGCGTCGATCGTCCACAGGTCGATCATCACGCACAGCACGAGCACGATCATCCACACCGCGCGCGGCAGGACGCCACGCACGAAGACGCTGCTCGCGACGAGCATCACCGCTGCCAGCAGCGCCACTCGCGGGACGTCGGCGACGACCAGCGACCATGCGGCGCGCGCGACCTGGCCCGCGACCTCCGGCGTTTGCCCGCGCGCGATCACGCCGGACGTGGCGGCCGCGAGGTACCCGCCCTCGAACGCGCTGCGCAGGAGCGGAAACAGCACGCCGATCGCCCCCAGCGCGATGCCGCCGACGAGCAGCGGCTTCGCGAGCGACGCACGCTCCGCGTCGCCCGCGTGCGCGGCGTCGCTCACGCGTCCCAGCATGAGTGCGCAGAGCGACGCCACCGCCACCTGCAACAGGACGAGCACCATCACGGGCACGCGGAACTTGTTGAAGTACGGGAGGTGGTCGTACAGGAGTTGATAGACGGGCGTGTTCTTCCCCATCGCCACGAGGAGCGCGGCGAGCATCACCACGCCGCAGAACGCGCGCAGGCGCCGGGCGAACACAAAGCCTAGGAGCGCGAGAACGAACACGCCGAGCCCCATGTAGTTCGGGTAGTCGGTGAAGGGCATGCCGCCCCAGTACGTCGCGCCGCCGAATCCCACCGCGGAAGGAACGAAGAACGTCCACACTTCGCGCAGGCCCAGGCTCCATCCCGTGGCGTAGTCGAACGCGACGCCGCCGCCCGCGGCGGCCGAGCGAATCGAGTGCACGGCGTAGTCGCGCACGGGAAGGAAGAGCACCGCGCTCATCGCGCCCGCGAGGCCGAGCGCGACGAGGACGCCCGCCAGGGCGCGGCCGATGCGGGGCAGCTCGCTCGGCGCGCGCGCACACATCACCAGCTCGACGAGCGTGAACACACCCACCATGACCAGCGTGTAGTAGGAGATCTGCACGTGCCCGCGCAGGAGCGAGAGTCCGAGCACGAGTGCGAGGCCGCCGGTCGCACCGACGCTCGGCCGGCGGAACAGCGACGCAACGAGCAGGAGCGCCAGCGGGATCAAACTGCTCGCGACGAGCTGGCTTCCGTGACCGTGCGCGCCCACGGCGATCAAGTTGGGCGTGAAGGTGAGGGCGACCGCACCGACCAGCGCCGCTTCCGGCGCGACGCCCTCACGACGCAGGAAGGCCAGAAGCCCCGCGCCGAGCAGGAAGTAGTAGAGCACGAGCCACGTATCGACGGGCAAATGCAAGACGCGCGTCACCGCGCCGAGCAGGACGTCCGGCCAGAACACGTTCGGGTTGAACAGCAGGCTCCCGAACGAGGGCATGCCCGCGAAGTTGTAGGGATTCCACAGCGGATAGCGTCCCTGCGCGAGTTCCTCCGTCCCCACGTGGGCGAAGCCCGCGGGCGCGAGGGCATCCGAGGACACGAACGCCTTGCCTTCCAGCAGCACCGCCCGGAAGAACACGATCACCAGCAGAGCGAACACCGCGTACGCGATGCGGGTGCGCGTCCTCTCATCGAGACCGCTGGTGCGACGCGCGCTCGCGCGCTTCTGCGTTTTCTTCTCGCTCACGGGGTCTCCTCAGGTGGCCTGGGTGATGACGCGTTCGAGTTCGATCGCCTTCGACTGCCACGCGTTCGCGGCGGCGATGGCGCGCAGCCGCGCCGGTTCGCGCGGTGCGTCACACGCGCGCCGAACCGCGTCCACGAATTCCTCCGCGGTGCGCGCAATGTACAGTGCGTCGCCGAGCGCGGTGATGTCGTCGGAGTAGTCGAGCGTGACGACGGTGCGCCCACGCGCCAGGTACTCATACAGCTTGTTCGGATTGAGCACGTCGGTGAGCGGACCGCGCACGAAGGGGATGAGACACACGTCGAGCGCCTGCACGTGCGCCGCGACCTCCGTGTACGGCACCTCGCCGATCGCCACCACGTTCGCGCACCGCGCGCGCACCTGCGCGAATCGGTCCGCGACGCTTGCTTGCACCGGCCCCACGAGCACGAGAGGCGACGGGGCGATCGCACGCGCGACGGCCTCGATCAGCGCGAAGTCGAACCACGGTGCGACGGCGCCAACGTACCCGACGCGCGGGCGCGTCAGCGCGGCCAGCGCGGGGGCCTCGGCGATGTCCCCCGCGAGAGCCCGCGCATCGACGCCGTTGCCCACCACGACCGCCGCACGCGCCCCGTTTTCCCTGGCGCGGCGGGCGAGCCCGCTGGAGCATGCCACTACTGCATCCGTTTCCGAAAGCGTCTCGCGCGCGTATTCCCCGACCCAGGGCGCGTGCGCGTGGAATCCGGTGGGATCGTCGTTCATGTCGTAGACGGCTCGCGCGCGCCGCAGACCGCGCACGGCCGGCCACGCGAGGACGTTCGCGACGAGGATCGCTCGCGTCGCGGAATCCCCCGCACCGATCGCGGCCAGCATCACGCGCGACCACGCCCACGCGATGGCGCCCAGCACCACGCGACCTGCCCGCGTCCGCGTCAACGCCTCATAGGGCGCGCTCGTCGTGCCCGCCTTGAGAAACGGCACGGTGACATACGTCACGCGTCCGTCGCGACGCGGGCGAAACGAATTCGACCGCCCGAACGCGATCGGCTCGAGGAAAACGATGCGCCACCCCTCCGGCCACGCCGAGAGAATGTACTGCTTGCGCGTGCGCATGTACGTCCACTTCACCTCGGACGCGACAATCAGCGTGCGGTCCGCCACGGCGCCCCTTCCCCGTCGATGAACTGGCGGAACCACGTCTCGAGGTGCACCCATCTCCAGACTTGATGCGGGAGCGCGCGTCCGTTCATGAACTCGCCGATGCGCGCGCGCAAGGCGTCCGCGTCGAACACGCCGCGCTCCGTGGTGCGCGCGGAGAGCAGGAGGCGCTCCACCTCTCCGCGGAAACGCGTCCGGAACCACGTGTCGGTGGGCGTGTCGTAGCCCACCTTGTCGCGCCGGGCGAGGATGCCCGCGGGCACGCGCTCGCGCATCGCGTCACGCAGGACGGCTTTCGTGACGCCGCGGCGCACCTTGGCCTCCGGCGGCAGACCGAACACGAACTCCACGAGGCGATAGTCGAGAAACGGCAGTCGCGCCTCGATGGAGTGCGCCATGCTGTTGCGGTCCTCGTAGCGCAAGAGCGACGGCAGGAAGTAGAGCACGTCGCGATACTGCGCCTGCGTCATGCGATCGGGGAACACGCGCGCGAGCGCGGGCAGCGTGTCCTCCTCGACCGCGCGCAGGCGCGGGCCGAGTACGCGCGTGCGTCCCGCGCCGAACCGCTCGCCCGCCCATGCAAAGACGCCGCGCGGAATCACGCCCTGCAGCGCACGGCCGAACGTGTGCAGCGTGCCGAGCTGGTGCAGGCGCGCCGCCTCTCGCACGACGTGCATCCACTCGCTCACTCGTCCGGCCGCGAGCAGGTCGTTCAGCCGGTAGAACACGTACGTGATGTACCCGGCGAGCAACTCGTCTCCGCCTTGTCCGTCCAGGAGCACTTTGATGCGTGCGTCGTGCGCGATGCGCATCACGGTTGCCCATAGCCCTGACTCCGACGACGCGTTC
>CAZEPH010000070.1:0-9678 GCA_964514075.1 uncultured bacterium
GCTGCGGCCAACGCCACCGTGCGGCTCTGGTATCGCGCGAACGGATCGTCCGGCGCATTCACGGGCGTGGACGCGGACGTGAAGCCCTCGGGCGCCATGAGCGGCACGTACACGTGGAACACGTCGCTCGCCGGGCTGGCCCCAGGAACGTATGCGTTCTACGTCGTCGCGCGCGACGGCGGCGGCGCGGGCGTGCGCCTGTGGGCGAATCCCGTGTGGTCGACGGCCTTCACCGGATTCGACGTGGCCGACCCGCCGAACTACGCGGCGAATCCCGCGGTGTTCGCGAACGCGCGCACGTTCGACAAAACGAGCGCGCTCGCGGCGGGAACGTACGAGGTGGGCAGCGACCAACCGACCCTGAAGAAGCTCACCGACGTCACCGCTTTGCTCGCGACGTCGACTCTGCTCGGCCACGTCGTGTTCGAGATGAACGCGAGCTACGACGGATCGACGGGCGAGTCGTTCCCGATCACCATCAACCAACTCTCCACGTCGGGTGGGGCGTGGACGTGCACGATTCGCCCGCGCGCGGGCGCCGGCCCGCGCACGACGACCGGCAGTTCGTCCTCGGCGATCCTGAGAGTGAACGGTGCGGACGACGTGATCCTTGACGGACGCGAAGGCGGCACGGGAACGACGAGCGCGTGGACCATTGCAAACACGAGCACGGCGGCCGCGACGGCCGCCGTGTGGCTCTCGAGTCTTGGCGTGTCGCAGGGCTGCGTCGCGGACACGGTGCGCTACCTCACGCTCTCGTGCGGGGCGGACCCATCCGCGAGTTCGAACGCGACGTTCGGTGTGATCCTGAGCGGTGCGAGCATCGCGACCACGAGTGCCGGCGCGGACAACAACCGATGCGTCGTGGAGGCGAACAGCATTCGCAAGGCCGCGTATGGCGTGTACGTCGCGGGCTCGCCGTCCGCGCCGAATGCGGGAACGGTGGTCCGCGCCAACGTGATCGGACCAGCCGCGTTTGGAGTCGAGCAGATCGGACGCGCGGGCATCGTGCTCGATTACCAGACGGGCGCAGTCGTCACGCGGAATGAGGTGCGTTACGTCGGCGCGCTGGCCGGGCAAGCGGCCGGCGGGTCCGATCGCGTCGGGATCGCGCTCGGCGGCAGCGGGTGGACGCCGAGCATCACCGGCGCGACGGAGTGCGCGGTCCTCGCGAACAGCGTGCACGACATCGTGGACGAGAAGACGTTCTCCGCCACGGGGATCGTGGTCGGTGGAGCGACGGCGACGCCGACGAACAACATCGTCGCGAACAACCAGGTGTTCGGCGTGCGGTCGAACGGGACGCTCGGCGATCAGGGTGTGGGGATCGGGATTGCGGGTGGGAACGGCGACGTTGTGGCATTCAACTCGATCGCGCTGAGCGGCGACGTGGATCCACCCGGCGCGACGTCGTCGGACCAGAGCGCGTGCGGCGTGCGCATTGCGAGTGCGAGCATCGCGCACCTCACGCTCAAGAACAACGTGATCAGCGCGGACGTGACCTCGAACACGAGCGCGCGACGGCACTATGCGATCGTTGCGCCGTCCGCGTCCTTCGCGTGGGGGAGCGGCGGTGCGAACAACAACGACTATTGGGTGAATCCGGCAAACGCGCAAATGAGCCTCGCGGGCATCGGGACCGCGGCGCCGTACGCCGACGTGACGACGCTGGCGGCGTGGCGGACGCAGTTCGCGCCTGCCCAGGACGGCTCGTCGTTCGTCGAATCGCCGCCGTTCGTATCCCTGAGCGATCTGCACGTGAATCCGTCCACTCCCACCCAGCTCGAGTCCGGCGGAACGCCGATCGCGGGCATTACGACCGACCACGACGGCGACGCGCGGCACGCAACCACCCCCGACGTGGGCATGGACGAAGGCTCCTTCACGAGCATCCCTCCGGACGTTGCGGCCACCGCGTTGATCGAGCCGCTCTCCGGCGCGCAGCGTCTCGTCGGCACTCCCATCGTTCCGCAAGCGTCGTTCACGAACGTTGGCGTCCGCGCGGAGTCGAACGTGACCGTGCGGTATCGCATCCTGGATGCGGGAAGCGCCGTCGTGTACGACCAAACCGCGACGATCCCGTCTCTGGCACCGGGAGCGACGGCCGTCGCAACATTCGCATCGACGTCGCTTGCCACGGCCGGCACGTACACGATCGCTGCGCGTGCGGAAGTGCCGGGGGACGGCGTGGCGGCGAACGACGAAATCGTGGGCACACTCACGCTGCGCGCGCCGCTGGTGGGCACGTTCACCGTCGGGACCGGCGGCGCGTACGCCACGCTGACCGCCGCGCTCGAGGACCTCGCCTTCACGGGGCTCGGCGGCCCGGTCGTGTTGAGCCTCACCGACACGACCTACGCGGGAGAGACGTTCCCGCTCACGATCGCGCCCCTCGCGGGTGCGAGCAGCACGAACAGTCTCACGATTCGTCCGGCGAGCGGTGTGAGCGCGACGATCGCGGGATCCTCGGCAACGGCGTTGATCGTCCTGCACGGAGCGGATTGGATCACGCTCGACGGATCGAACAGCGGGGGCACCTCGCGCGATCTGTCGCTCGTGAACACGAACGCGAGCGCGGGCACGGCGGGCGTATGGCTCTCGAGCCTCGGCGCGGGAGCCGGCGCAACGCACAACACCGTCCGCAACGTCCGCATTGCGTGCGGCGCGGATCAAGCGACGAGTGTGAACGAGACCTTCGGCGTGATCGCGTGCGGCGCGACGATCGGCGAAACAAGCGACGGCGCCGACAACGACGACAACGCCGTGCAGAATTGCGCGATCGTTGCGGCGCGCGTGGGCATCGTCCTGCGAGGCGCCGCGGGAAATCCGAACGACAACAACACGGCCGCGGACAACGTCGTGGGCCCCGCGGCGTTCGGTGCGGAGCAAATCGGGCGCGCGGGCATCGTGATCGAGCATCAGGCCGCAGCGACCGTCGCGCGGAACGAGGTGCGCTTCGTCGGGGCCACCGTGTCGCAAGCGGTGAGCGGCGCGGATCGGGTGGGCATCGGCGTGGGAAGCAGTACGTGGACGGCGACCCCCACACACGTCAGCGGATCGCGCATCACAGAGAACGTCGTGCACGACATTGTGGACGAGAAGTCGTTCTCGGCGGTGGGTATCGTGGTCGCGGCATCGGGCGCGGCAACGAACAATCTCGTGGCCAACAACATCGTGTCCGCCGTGCGGTCGAACGGCTCGTCCGGCGATCAGACGATCGGCCTCGCGCTCGCCGCGGGAGACGGCGACCGCGTGGCATTCAACTCCATCTCCTTGAGCGGCGACATCGACCCCGGGATGTCTCTTCCCGCGAGCGTGAGCGGCGCGGGCGCGCTGATCGCGGGTGCGACCGTGACGAACCTGACGTTCAAGAACAATGCTCTGGCGATAGACCTCACGTCGAACACGCCGGGGCTCGCGCACCACGCGATCGTGGTGCCGTCGGGTGCGTATGACTGGGGGAGCGGGGACGCGGATCACAACGACTACTGGCCGAACCCCGCGAACCCACAGGCGATCCTCGGCGGCGTCGGTGCCACGCCGCCGTACGCCCACGTGGTGGACATGACCGGCTGGCGCGCGCTCTTCGGCGGAACGCACGACGCCGCGTCCTTCAGCGCCAATCCGTTGTTCGTCTCCGCATCCGACCTGCACGCGTCGCACGCCGCGGATGTGCCCGTGTCGCCGCTCTCCGATGCGGGTGTCGCGATCGCCGGCGTGACGGGCGACATCGACGGGGACGCGCGCAACACCGGACTGCGTCCGATTCCGCCCGACGTCGGCGCGGATGAATTCGCGACGTACGTCCTCACGACGAGCGCCACGAACGGGAGCGTCGCCGCGGCGCCCGCGCAGGCGTCGTACAACCCGGGCTCCACCGTCACGCTCACGCCGTCCGCCGCGCCGGGGTACGCATTCGCGGAGTGGACGGGCGACGCGAGCGGCTCCGCCGCGCCGCTCGCCGTCGTGATGACCGCCGACAAGACGATTGCCGCGACGTTCACCGCTCTCACGCACACGATCACCGCGTCCGCGGGCGCGCACGGGAGCATCACGCCGAGCGGCGCGATCGTCGTGAACGAACTCGCCGATCAGACCTTCACGATCGCGCCCGACGCGGGCTACCACATCGAGGACGTCCTCGTGGACGCCGTGAGCGTGGGCGCGCCCGCGAGCTACACCTTCACGAGCGTCACGGGCGACCACACGATCGCGGCGACGTTCGCACCCGACGGATCGAGCGTCGTGCATCTCGGGTCCGCCGCAACGTGCATCACGCCCGCGCACGCGTGCGTCACGCTGCCGGTCACGATCAGCCGCACGAACGCACTGCCGGCACGCTCGTTCAGCGTGACACTTCAGTTGCCACCCGCACTGCAGTTGTGCGCGGGCCCGAGCAGCGTGGAGGAGGGCTCCTATCTCAGCGCGGCCGGAGTCACCTCGTTCTCGGTTGTGGATCAGGGTGGCGGTGCGTATGCCGTGACTGGCGCGATCACGAGCGCCGAGCCCTGCGGGGCCTCCGACTCCAGCGGCACGCTGTTTACGATGGCGCTCACGCACGCCGGTTCCAGCGGTACGGCGAACGCGTTCCTCACGAGCGTCTCGTTGAGCGATTGTACGAGCGATCCGCTCACGTGCGCTCTCGGCTCGTTCGACGTTCCGGTCACGATCGATCTCGTGCCGGTGAGCGTGACGATTGCGCCGGACACGACCGTGGAGGAGTCTGCGCTTCTCTCGCTCCTGCCGTCCGCCGCGATCACCGCGTGCGCCGCGCCGCCCGTCATCTGGAGCCTGACCGGCGCCCCGGCCGGCATGACGATCGACGCGTCGACAGGCGCGATCGCGTGGACACCGGACTGCAGCGCATTTGAGAACGGCCCGCACTACGGACCCATCACCCTGACGGCGACGGACGCCGGGGGAGACGCGGGCGGCGCCTCGTTCACGCTGCACGTGACGAATGCGGGCGGAACCGTGAGCGTCGCGAGCATTCCGCATCCGTCCGTCGCAGAGGGCGCGCTCCTCGTCGTCACGCCCAGCGCGTCGCTCGACTCGTGTGCGAGCGGTCCCGTGACGTGGAGCATGTCGGGGGCGCCCGAAGGCGCATCGCTCGACACCGCGACGGGCGAGTTCGCGTGGACGCCTGCGTGCAGCGCATTCGAGGACGGGCCTGCGTACGGACCCGTCACGCTCACCGCCACCGCCGCGAGCGGTGGCATGGGGCAGGCCGCGTTCACCATCACCGTCACGAACACGCCGGGCAGCGTGGCGGCCGTCACGAACCTCGCTGCCGCGCAGACCGTCACGGGCAACGATACGAACGGCACGACGCGCATCCATCTCACGTTTGCGGCGCCGCCGGGCGCGTCGAGCATCGAGGTGTATCGTGCAGGGTTCGGCGCGTATCCCGAGTACGACGACGGCGGCGGCGCCACTCCCGTCGCACCCGCGTCGTACCCACCTCCCGCTCCGTGGGGGCTCACGGCGATCGCGGCGAGCGACCAAGACGACGAACCCGCCCTGCGCGACGTGTGGCACTACGTGGCGTTCGCGCGGGACAGCTGTGGCAACGTATCGTCCGCATCGGCGATGACGCCGGGTACGCTCAACTACCACCTGGGCGACGTCAGCGACGGCACGACGCCCGGGACAGGCAGCAATTCCGTCACCACCGCTGACATCTCGCTGCTCGGCGCGCACTACGGCGCGTTTCTCGCGCCGGACGACCCGTTCAACTACCTGGACGTCGGACCCACCACGACGCGCCGGGTCGACGGACGGCCGCTCACGGACGACCAACTCCAATTCGAAGACATGATCGTCTTCGCGATCAACTTCGCGCAGGTGGCGGGGCCAGCGCGCGGACCGAACGTCGCGATCGAGAACGAACTCACGCTGCGCGCGCCCGTCGCCGCGTCCATCGGCGAGATGGTCGATGCCGTCGTCGGGATGCGTGGCGCCGGAGACGCGCACGGCATCTCGCTGGTGCTCGCATACGATCCCGCCGTGGTGCAGCCGGAGGCAGCCGTCGGCGGCACGCTCGTGCACGTGCAGGAACTGCCTGGGGTGGCGATGAGTGCGGGGCCCGCGAGCGTGGACGTCGCTCTTCTCGGCACGGGCCCGGGAATCACGGGCGAAGGCGATCTGGCGCGCGTCACGTTTCGCGTCATCGCGCCGGGCGATCCGCGGATCCGCCTCGCCTCCGTGGATGCGCGCGACGCGGCCAATTCCCGCCTCGACGTCCGCCTGCCGGCCGACGCGCCGCCGCCGGCGTTCACGTTCCTTGCGGGCGCGGCCCCAAACCCGGTGCGGTCTTCTACCGTGATCCGCTACGGCTTGCACGCGGCGGCACGCGAACGCCTGGACGTGCTGGACGTGCGCGGACGGATCCTCCGGACGCTGGTGCCGGATGGGGAGACCCCGGCCGGGGAACGCGCCGTCGTGTGGGACGGACGCGACGTCCGCGGCAGGCTGGTGGGCTCCGGCACGTACATCGTCCGGCTGACGGCCGGGGGGCGCGCGTACACCCGACCCGTTCTGGTCCTGCGCTAGCGAACAACACGACGCTTGACCGTACACCCCGCGGCACGGTACAAAACTCGTTTGCAGCACTTGAGAGGGGACGGTGGACAGGCGACGCCGAGCGCGTGCGCGCACCGCAGGGTGCCCCGAGTACTTCAGGCCGACACCGCACGCCCCATCACGCGTGCGAGGGAGATCCGATGAAAGCAGTTGTGCGCATCGCCGGCGTCCAGATGGCGGTGAAGGAGAAGGACGTCCTGCGCGTGCCGCGCCTGGGCGCGACAGAAGGAACATCCGTGCGGTTCGAGGACGTGCTCCTCGTGACCGCGGGCGACAAGACGACGGTCGGGCAGCCGACCGTGAAGGGGGCCTCCGTGTCGGCCGAGATCGTGCGTCACCTGCGCGGGCCGAAGATCGAGGTCGCGACGTTCAAGCGGCGGAAGGATTTCCGCAAGCACGTCGGGCACCGCAGCGAATACACCGAGATCCGGATCACCGGCATTTCGGCGGCCTAAGGTTCGAGCGAGAGGAGACGAGAGATGGCTCACAAAAAAGGCGTGGGTAGCTCGCGCAACGGCCGCGACTCGAACCCGCAGTATCTCGGTGTGAAGGCCTACGGCGGAGAGCGCGTGCGGGCCGGCAGCATCATCGTGCGGCAGCGAGGAACGCGCATCTACCCGGGCGAGAACGTCGGCATCGGCCGGGACGACACGCTCTACGCGAAGGCCGACGGCGTTGTGGTCTTTGCGCGGCTGGGACGCGATCGCAAGCAGGTGCACGTCGAGCCGGTCCTCAACTAGGACCGGCGAGACCGAAGGACGACGCGGCGGCGCGGGATGCGCCGCCGCTCTCGTTATGCCGCCGGCGCCTTGACGCATCGTGCGCGCGAGGGTATGCATCGCGCGGTCGTTCGAACGAGGGCTCACGACACGGGGAGGACGCAGTGCGCAAGGTTGCGGTGATCGGTGGAGGAAACGTCGGCGCGAGCTGCGCGCTGTACGTGGCGGAATCGCGTGTGGCGGACGTCGTGTTGGTCGACATCGTCGAAGGCATGCCGCAAGGCAAGGCGCTCGATCTCCTGCAAGCGGGTCCGGTGCGCGGATACGACTCGTTCGTCCAGGGCACGAACGACTATGCGTCCATCGCCGGCGCGGACATCGTCATCATGACGGCGGGTTTCCCGCGCAAGCCGGGCATGTCGCGGCTGGATCTCCTCAAGGCCAACGCCGACATCGTGCGTCCGGCGGCGGAGAACATCCGCACGCATGCGCCCCACGCTTTCGTCATCGTCGTGACGAACCCGCTGGACGTGATGGCGTACCTGATGTGGAAGGCAACGGGCTTTCCGCGAGAGCGCGTCATGGGCATGGCCGGCGTCTTGGACGCAACGCGCTTCCGCGCCTTCGTGGCGACGGAGTTGAACGTGTCGGTCGAGGACGTGCAGTGCCTTGTGCTCGGTGGCCACGGGGACTCGATGGTTCCACTTCCGCGCTACACGACGGTGACCGGCATCCCGATCACGGAGCTGATGGCGCCCGATGCGATCGACCGCTTGGTCAAGCGCACCGCGAACGGCGGCGCGGAAATCGTCGCGTTGCTCAAGACCGGGAGCGCGTACTACGCACCGGCGGCGAGCGCCGCGCTCATGGCGGAAGCGATCCTCCTCGACAAGAAGCGTCTCGTGCCCGCGTCGGTGCTCTTGACAGGACAGTACGGCATGAACGACGTTTTCTGTGGTGTGCCGGTGAAGCTGGGCGCGGCCGGTGTGGAGCAGATCATCGAGCTTGCGCTGGACCCCTCGGACCTCTCCGCTCTGCAAAAGTCCGGTGCGGAAGTGCGCCAGGGCATCACCGACCTCGGTCTTTAACGACAGCTTCTAGCACGCGCGCCCTCCACATGGGCGCGCGTGTCGTTGTTCCCCACTCGCGATTGCGTGAGGATCGGCAGCGTGACGGTGCTTGGGGTCATCCCAGCGCGGTACAGCTCGTCCCGGTTCCCCGGGAAGGTCCTCGCTCCCCTCGGCGGCCGGCCTCTCCTGGCCCACGTCTACGATGCGGCCTGTGCCTCGACGCGGCTCACCTCGCTGGTCATCGCCACGGACGACGAGCGTATACGCGACGCGGCGCTCGCCCTGGAGGCTCGCGTCGTGCTCACCTCGAGCGACCATCGCAGCGGCAGCGATCGCGTCGCAGAGGTCGTGCGCGCAATGAGCGCGGACATCGTCGTGAACATTCAGGGGGATGAGCCCTTTCTCGTGCCCTCGACGATCGATGCCGTCGTGGACGCACTCGTCGAGGACGCAGAGGCCGATCTTGCGACGCCGGCCGTTCCGGTGGACACGCTGGACGCCGTGGCATCCCCGCACGTCGTCACGGTGGTGCGTGACCTCGCGGGTCGCGCTTTGTACTTTTCCCGCGCGACGCTGCCGTACCATGTGGCACGGCCGGCCGACGGCGCGTGGCCGGCGCTACGGCATGTTGGGCTGTACGCGTACCGCCGAGAGGCGCTGCTCGCGCTCGCGGTCACGCCGCCGTCTCCGTTGGAGGTGGCGGAGAGTCTCGAACAACTGCGCGCGCTCGAGCACGGCATGCGCATTCGCGTGGTGGTCGTCCCGGAGCACGGCCGGGGCGTAGATACGCCCGAGGACCTGGCGGCGGCGGAGACGGAGTGGGCGCGTCGCGCAACGGAACGCGCGGCGTTGGTGACATCGGACAAGGAGATCGCATGAGCAAGTACGTCTTCGTGACGGGTGGCGTCGTGTCGTCCCTGGGCAAGGGACTCGCGGCCGCCTCCTTGGGTCTCTTGCTCAAGTCGCGCGGGCTCGTCGTGGCGCTGCAAAAGCTCGATCCGTACCTGAACGTCGACGCGGGCACGATGAACCCGTATCAGCACGGCGAAGTGTACGTGACGGATGACGGCGCCGAGACGGATCTGGACTTGGGGCACTACGAGCGCTTTGCGGACTTGACGCTGTCTCGCGCGAACAACGTGACGTCCGGGCAGATCTACAAGGAGATCCTCGAGAACGAAAGGCGCGGCGACTACTTGGGCGAGACGATTCAAGTGATCCCGCACGTGACCGACGCGATCAAGGAGCGCATCCGCGCCCTCGGGCCGCAGACGGCGGCCGATGTGTGCATCGTGGAGATCGGCGGC
>CAZEPH010000071.1:0-9672 GCA_964514075.1 uncultured bacterium
GCGACGCGCTACCTCAGCACGCGACCGGCCCCGCACCCTCCTGTGCGCTTCGACGTGATCGCCATCACGCTGGATGATCGCACGCGCACCGCGAGCATCGAGCACGTGCCGAACGCGTTTCAGGCGCGGGGGGCGTCGCTCGTGTGAGCCCTGCGGCGGGTGGTGCAAGCGCACGCGCACCTGATAGACGCCCCGCGAGGGGCGATGCTAGACTCGGTTCGCTTGGCTTCGGTGACGCCGCCCGCGACGCGCGGCCGGCCGCTTCGCTCACTCACCCCGGGAGGTGCCACTGGACTGGGCTCGTGACCTGGCCGAACGGGTCATCGCGTCCGACCGCATCGCGGTGGCGAAGGCCATCACCTCCGTCGAAAATGCGGACGCGCACTCCCACGCACTCCTCGATGCTCTGCACGGACGACTCGGCTCGGGACTGCGACTCGGCATCACGGGGCCGCCGGGCGCGGGCAAGAGCACGCTCGTCGGCTCGCTCACGCGCGAAGCGCGCGCGCGCGGACAGCGTGTCGGCATCATCGCCGTGGACCCGACGAGCCCGTTCACCGGCGGCGCACTGCTGGGCGACCGCGTGCGTATGGCGGAGTGGGCGCTGGACACCGACGTGTTCATTCGCAGCATGGCGACGCGCGGCAGCATGGGCGGCCTTGCGCGCGCGAGCGAAGAAGCGGCGGACATTCTCGAGGCGTCGGGGCGCGACCGCATCCTCATCGAAACGGTGGGTGTGGGGCAGTCGGAGATCGACATCGCGCACGCGGCGGACACCACGCTCGTCGTGCTCGTCCCCGAGTCCGGCGACGGCGTGCAGACGATGAAGGCCGGTCTCATGGAGATCGCGGACATCTTCGTTGTGAACAAGGCGGATCGCGCGGGCGCAGACACGCTCGTCGCGGACATCGAAACGACGCTGACGTTGCGCAGCGACGGCAGCGAGTGGCGCCCGCCCGTCGTGCGCAGCGTCGCGACGTCGCCCGACGGTGTGCACGAGTTGTGGGCGGCGATCGAGAAACACGAGACGCATCTGCGCGAGAGCGGACGCTACGCCGGGCGTCGGCGCGAACGGCTCGCCGCGCGCATGCGACAGCGCATTCGCGAACGCGTGGTGAACGAGTTGTGGCATACGCGCGGTGTCGAGGATGCCGTGCGCCAGGCCGTGGCGGATGTGGAAGCAGGACTCGCAGGGCCGTATCGTGCGGCCGATATGATTGCGGATCGGGTGCTCGCGGGCGGTGCAGCGCTCGCGCGCGCAGAAGCGGGAGGCCGGTGATGGCGAAGAACGGATCCAACGGAGCAGACGACTTCGGGGCGCAGCGCGCGGCGTGGGACGCCGAGCGCGCGGCGAAGACGACCGATCGCCCGTCGCTGTATACGACGATGTCGGGCATTCCCGTGAACGTGCTCTACACGCCGGCCGATTTGCCGGAGCAGTCGGACATCGGGTGGCCGGGCGAGTATCCGTACACGCGCGGCATCCACCACAACATGTACCGCGGGCGGTTGTGGACGCAGCGCATGTTCTCCGGCTTCGCCACGGCCACCGAAACGAACGCGCGCTACAAGTACCTGCTCGCGAACGGCGGCACCGGGTTGAGCGTGGCGTTCGACATGCCCACGCTCATGGGATACGACTCGGACCACGCGATGTCCGAGGGGGAAGTCGGCATTTGCGGCGTGGCGATTGATTCGTTGGACGACATGCTCACGTTGTTCGACGGCATTCCGCTCGGCGACATCTCGACCTCGATGACCATCAACGGGCCCGCGGCGATCGTGTTCGCCCTGTACCTCGGTGTGGCGGAGCGGCAGGGTGTGCCGTTCGCGAAACTGCGCGGCACGCTCCAGAACGACATCCTCAAAGAGTACATCGCGCAAAAGGAATGGATCTTCCCGCCGGCGCCGCACATGCGGCTCATCACGGACATCATTCGCTTCTGCGTGGATCACGTTCCGCAATGGAATCCTGTATCCATCAGCGGCTATCACATTCGCGAAGCAGGATCGACGGCGGCGCAGGAGTTGGCATTTACATTGGCCGACGGCTTTGCGTACGTCGACGCCGCTATCGCGACGGGCTTGACGGTGGACCAATTTGCGCCACGCTTGTCGTTCTTTTTCAACTCCCACTTGGATTTCTTCGAGGAGATCGCGAAGTTCCGTGCGGCGCGCCGCATTTGGGCGCGTCACATGCGCGAGCGCTACGGCGCGGCGGACGAGCGCTCGTGGAAGCTGCGCTTCCACACGCAGACGGCCGGTTGCAGCCTCACGCAACAGCAGCCGGAGAACAACATCGTGCGCACGGCATTCGAGGCACTCGCCGGCGTACTGGGCGGTACGCAGTCGCTGCACACCAACTCGATGGACGAAGCGATCGCGTTGCCGAGCGACAAGGCCGCGCGCATTTCGCTGCGCACGCAGCAGATCATCGCGCACGAACTCGAGGTGACGCATACGGTGGATCCGCTCGGCGGCTCGTACTACGTCGAAGCGCTGACGAATCGGCTCGAAGAGGAGGCCGAAGCGATCTTCGCCGAGGTGAACGCACTCGGCGGCGTCGTGCCTGCGATCGAGAAGGGCTACTTCCAGCGTGAGATCGCGCGCTCCGCGTATCGCTACCAGAAGGAAATCGAGGACGGCAAGCGCGTGATCGTCGGCGTGAACGACTACACCGGCGGCAACGAGGAAATGGAGATCCCGATTCTGCGCATCGATCCCGAAGTGGAGCGCGCGCAGAACGCCCGCGTGCGCCGCGTGCGCGAGACGCGCGACAACGACGCGGTGAAGCGCTCCCTGGAGGCACTGCGCGCGGCAGCGTCGACGGAGTCGGAGAACCTCATGCCGAAACTCCTCGACTGCGTGCGCGTGTATGCGACCGAAGGCGAAATCGCCGACACCCTCAAGGGTGTGTTCCACACGTACACGGAGCCGGCGTTCTTCTAGAGGGCGCGGTTTGACCCTCGAAAACACCGGGTGTTACAGTACGGAGCGTCCACGCACGACAGCCCCTGAGGGTCACCCGTACCCATGAGTCCTTCACCAGACAAGAAGATCCGCGTGATCGTCGCGAAGGTCGGCCTCGACGGGCACGACCGCGGCGCGAAGGTCATTGCGAGCGCGCTGCGCGACAGCGGCATGGAAGTGATCTACACGGGCCTCTTCCAAACGCCGGAGATGGTCGCAGAAGCCGCACTGCAAGAGGATGCGGACGTGATCGCGGTGAGCATGCTCTCGGGCGCGCACATGACGTTGCTCCCGCGCGTCGCGGATGAAGTGAAGAAGCGCGGTCTCACGCACGTTCTCCTCCTCGGCGGTGGGATCATTCCGGGGTCGGATGCGGACACGCTCAAGGCGGCGGGCTACGCGGCGGTGTTCGGGCCGGGCACATCGACCAAAGATATCGCGCAGTTCATCACAGAGTGGGCCGCGGCACGGACGGCGACCCCGTGACCCATCGCACATCGCGCCGCGCGGCGTGTCTCGCGGCGATGCTGCTCGCGCTCGGGGCACATGCGCGCGCCGTGGAAACGGGTTTCGACTTCGGCGCGCAGGGCGGTGTGGGCGCCGAGCATCACAGCGGCGCTGGCAACTGGATCAACGGCTCGACGTCCCCTCGGTTCTTCACGGGCGGGTTTCGCCGCGGTCGCATCGTCTTGGGCGCGATGCTCGGGTCCACATCCACCGACACCACGTTCACGGGCGATCCGGCGAACGGCGGACGCCTGCTCATCGGCGCGATCTCGCCGGTTGCGGTGGAACGATTCACGGAGTCCATCGAAACGTCGTTCGTGCTCTTCACGCTGCGCGCGGATCTCTACGAAGACGCGGCGAATCGATTCAATCCCTACGGCGCGGTGGCGATCGGGCAAGCGCGCATGAAGGCGCGCGTGAACGCGGGCACGCGCGGCACAGACATCAACAACGCCGCGGGACGCGGATGCTGGAGCGCGGCTCTGGGCATCGAGTCGCCGCGGCAGTCGCTCCTCAACGACATGCGCGCGAGCGTGTTCGCAGAGGCGCGCTACTTCACGCGCACCGAAACGGGGGAGAGCGCGCGGCGCGGCTTGATCGCGCGGCAGAATCAGCCGTACACGCCGGCGAACAACTGGTACAACGCGCGCGACTACACGCTCGACGACGTGGACGCACCGCCGGGACGCATGGCGTACTGGAATGTGATGCTGGGCGTGCGTCTGTCGTACGCGCTCGCAAAGTAAACGGAGCGAACCGAACGTGGACAAGATCGTGCGCGACGCACGCGAGGCACTCGAGAAGGCCGGACTGCGGAGCGGCGCCTCCATCATGATGGGCGGCTTCGGCCTGTGCGGCATCCCGGAGCACCTCATCGAGGCGGTGAAAGACATGGGCGTGCGCGATCTCACGGTGATGTCGAACAACGCGGGCGTGGATGACTTCGGCATTGGCGTGCTGTTGCAGACGCGGCAAGTGCGCAAGATGATCGCCACGTACGTCGGCGAGAACGCAACGTTCGAGCGGCAATTCCTCGATGGCACGCTGGAGGTGGAGTTCGTGCCGCAAGGGACGTTCGCCGAGCGCATCCGCGCTGGCGGTGCCGGCATCCCTGCGTTCTTCACGCCGACGGGCGTCGGCACGGTGATCGCCGACGGCAAGGAAACGCGCGAGTACGACGGGCGCACGTACGTTCTCGAACGCGCGTTGCACGCGGACTTTGCGTTCGTGAAAGCGCACACCGCGGACCGGTGGGGCAACCTGACGTACCGCATGACCGCGCGCAACTTCAACCCGATGATGGCCACCGCCGCCGACTGCACGATCGCCGAGGTGGAGCACATCGTCGACGTCGGCGCGCTCGGTGCGGAGGCGATCGTCACGCCCGCGGTCTACGTCGACTACCTCTTCCAAGGCGCACACTATGAAAAGCGAATCGAGCAAAGAACGACTCGCCCGCCTCGCGGCGCGTGAACTGCGCGACGGGTTCTTCGTCAACCTCGGCATCGGTATTCCGACGCTCGTCTCGAACTACATTCCCGAGGGGATGGACGTCGTGCTGCAGTCGGAGAACGGACTGCTCGGCATCGGGCCGTTTCCGTACGCGGGCGAAGAAGACGCGGACTTGATCAATGCCGGCAAGCAAACGGTGACGACGATGCCGGGCTCGTCGTTCTTCTCGAGCGCGGAGTCGTTCGCGATGATTCGCGGCGGTCACATCGATCTCGCGATTCTCGGCGCGATGGAGGTCGATCAAGAAGGCAGCATCGCGAACTGGATGATCCCGGGGAAAATGGTGAAGGGGATGGGCGGTGCGATGGACCTGGTCGCCGGCGCGAAGCGCGTTGTCGTGACCATGCAGCACGTCGCGAAAGACGGCAGCTCGAAGGTGCTGCCGCAGTGCACGCTGCCGCTCACGGGCGTGCGCGTGGTGAACCGCATCATCACAGAACTGGCGGTGATGGACGTCACGCCCGAGGGGCTCGTGTTGCGCGAGCACGCGCCCGAAGTCAGCGTGGACGATGTCGTGAAAGCAACAGCGGCGCCGCTCATCGTGCGCGGTGACGTCCCCGCATACGATGCATAGGAGACCCGCATGGCAACCCGTGTAGAAACCGCACTCGATACGATGGGGCTCTCCGACGAGCATCATCAACTCCGCGAGACGATCCGCGCGTTCGCGGAAAAGGAAATCGCGCCGGTCGCCGCCGAGGCGGATCGCACCAGTACGTTCCCGCTCGCAACGGTGAAGGCGATGGGCGACCTTGGATGCTACGCGCTCTGCTTTCCCGAGGAGTACGGCGGCAGCGGCGGCGACACGCTCGGTTACATCATCGGCGTGGAGGAAATCTCGCGCGTGTGCGCGTCGCACGGCATCACGATGGCCGCGCACGTCTCGCTCGCCACGTACCCGATCTACGCGATGGGCACCGAAGAGCAGAAGCGCGCGTATCTCCCGAAGATGGTCACGGGCGAGTGGATCGGGTGCTTCTGCCAAACAGAACCCGGCGCCGGCTCCGACGCCGCGGGGCAGAAGACGCAAGCTGTGCGCGACGGCGATCACTACGTCTTCAACGGATCGAAGATGTACATCACGAACGCCGGCTACGCGGACGTGATGGTGGTCACTGCGGTGACCGATCCCGCGAAGCGCGCGAGCGGCATCAGCGCGTTCATCGTGGAGAAGGGCGCGAAGGGGCTGAGCGTCGGGCAGCCCGAGAAGAAACTCGGACACTGCGCGTCCGACACGCGCGAAGTGTACTTCGACAACGTGCGCGTGCCTGCGTCGCACATGCTCGGCCCCTCGGGCGCCGGCTTCAAGACGTTCATGAAGACGCTCGACGGCGGACGCATCTCGATCGGGGCGCTGGCGCTGGGCATCGCCCAAGGTGCGTACGAGGCGGCCGTGAAGTACGCGAAGACGCGCGAGCAATTCGGCCAGCCCATCGCGAACTTCCAAGGCATCCAATTCATGCTGGCCGACATGGCCACGCGCATCGAGGCATCACGGCATTTGATCTATCACGCCGCGCGGCTCAAGGACGCGGGAAAGCCTTTCGCGAAGGAAGCGTCGATGGCGAAGCTGTTCGCATCGGAGACCGCGATGTGGGTGACGACCGCGTCAGTGCAAGTGCACGGCGGCGCGGGGTATCTCAAGGACTATCCCGTCGAGCGCTACTTCCGCGACGCGAAGCTGATGGAGATCGGCGAGGGCACGTCGGAGATTCAGCGCATGGTCATTGCGCGGTCCGTGCTGCGGGAGTTTGCGTAGCGATGTGTGCGGCGCGCGCGGCGCGCGCGGCGCTGTGCGGTGTCATGTGCGCGGTCGCGGTCGCGTCGAGCGGCTGCGACCGCGTGGCGTTTGGGGTGAAGGCGCGGGAGGCGCGGGTGCTCGACGCGGTCCGTTCCCTTGCAGAGCACCGGAATGCCCTGTCACGCCGCGTGCTCGTGAGAGCGGACGCCCACCAGAATGTGCTGTCGCTCGAGGTCGGGCACGCATTCATTGCCCGTCGATGGATCTCGCCGCCACTTCTCCAGTCCGAATTCTTCGAAGTGTTGGTGCCGGGTCGTGTTGGCATGATCCCAGACACGTTGACCTATCTAGCGGCACTGGATCAGCGGGCACTGCCAGTGCTCCTCGGGCTCCCTCGCACAACAGGGCAACGCCCCTACGTGAGTGCGACCGATCACAACCCACCCGTTCTGAACATTGGCCACTCCTTTAATCCACCGTCGGAGGCTCTTCAGGGAGAGCGCATGGTCGTACAGACGAGATCCATCAATGATCTGATCGCTCGGGAGAATGTCGCGCCTGTGAACGCGGCAGAGGCTCTCCTACTGGCAAGGCTCTGCGTTGGGCTCGGTAGCACCGCCTTGCGATCGGGAGAACCCAACGACGCGCCTTCGTCGGCGGTGCTGTCCATTAATGAGATGCGCCACGGCTACCGGGTTCGATTCGCTGCGGATGCGGTCGACACCGGGGGGCGGTCGGTGGACTGGGTTGTCACTGTTTCGCGTGACGGATCGGTCACAATGGGAACCGATATCTCGCAATCCGTTTTGACGCTCGAGTAGAGTGCGCGCCCCCTGCGCCGCCGTTCCATCCGGAGTCGCGCCGTGCGCCTTCCAGCCGCGCAACATCCCCTCCACGCTGAGGTCTTCGTCGATCAGCGGCCAGTGAATGCCCTCTCCGCCGCCGATCAACTGCCATTGCGCGCGTTCCGCGTCCGTCGCGCGCAGAAGACGTGGGTACCACCACAGCGGAATGCTGAGCGTGCGATCGTCATCGAGTTCGACAATCAATCTGTCGTGAGTCGCGCGCACGGCGCGTGCGCGGACCGCGTCGCCCCAGTTGGCTCGAGATGAGCCAATGCAGCGAGAGAGTTCGTGTTCAGCGAATCCATTGCTCGTCGCGAGCGCCAACGGATCAAGCCAGAACTTCGCCGTCCGACGATCACGACGAACGTGTACGTATAGTGGAGTGGCTCGTCGTCTTCGTTGGCTGTAGAAGAAGAGGCGATACGGACCAGATCGCACGATGGTCGGCATGGAACCATCTCAGGCATCCATGCCCGTGTGAGCGCATCATAGCTCCACCCAACGACGCAGCCGCCCAGTGGCCTTCAGGCGGCGCATCTTCTTGATTCATTGACGTGAGCGCTCTGGTATTCTGAGGCATCGTTCCTGCCGCCTCACCGCACCTTCATCGACGGCGCAGGAGCCACCAGAAAGGAGCACAACCCCGATGGCATTCCGTGAAGCAGTGATCGCGAGCGCCGTGCGCACGCCGATCGGCAAGTTCCAAGGCGCGCTGGGCGCGTTCACCGCGCCGCACCTCGGTGCCGCGGCGATTCGCGAGGCAGTGAAGCGCGCGGGCATCGATCCCGCGGAAGTGAACGAAGTCTACATGGGGAACGTCGTGCAAGCGGGCGTCGGACAAGCGCCCGCACGGCAAGCGTCCATTCACGGCGGTATTCCGAACACCGTCGGTGCAACGACGATCAACAAGGTGTGCGGGAGCGGACTCAAGTCCGTGATGCTCGCCGCACAGGCGGTCGCTCTCGGCGACGCGGATATCGTCGTGGCGGGCGGCATGGAGAGCATGAGCAACGCGCCGTATCTTCTCCCGGGTGCGCGGAGCGGATACCGCCTCGGTCACGGAGAAATGAAAGACGCCGTCGTGCATGACGGTCTCTGGTGCAGCTTCGGTGACTACCACATGGGTACGGCGGCGGAGATCATCGCGAAGAAGTTCGGCATCACGCGCGAGATGCAAGACGAGTTCGCCGCGCAGTCGCACGCGAAAGCCATCGCCGCGCAAGACAGCGGCGCGTTCACCGCGGAGATCGTTCCGCTCACCGTGAAGCAGCGCAAGGGCGATCCGCTCGTCATCAACACGGACGAACCGCCGCGCCGCGACACGACGGTCGAGTCGCTCGCGCGTCTCAAGCCGGTGTTCGACGCGGCCGGCACCGTGACCGCGGGCAACGCACCCGGACTCAACGATGGCGGCTCCGCGCTCGTGATCATGGCGGCGGAGGTGGCGAAGGCCCACAACATCACGCCGCTCGCGCGCATCACGTCGTATGCGCAGGGTGCGGTGGATCCGGAGATGGTGTTCTACGCACCGGTCGTGGCCGTGCAGAAACTCCTGGGCCGCATGAAGGTCGACATCAACCACTTCGATCTGATCGAAGCGAATGAGGCGTTCTCCGCGCAGGCATTGGCGGACGGCAAAGAACTGGGGTGGGACTGGAGCCGCGTCAACGTGAACGGCGGCGCCGTCGCGCTGGGTCACCCGATCGGCGCGAGCGGCGCGCGTGTGCTCGTCACGCTGCTCCACGCGCTGAAGGCGCGCGGCAAGTCCACGGGCATGGCGACGCTGTGTCTCGGTGGTGGGGAAGCGGTGGCGCTCGCGGTGGAGTTGGTGGCCGCCAAGACCTCGGCTGACGCGTCCGCTCGCGAAATGGCCGGAGCCTCCCGTTAGCCACTAGACGCGCACGCACCAGATTCGCATCATCGCGCGGCGGCGCACTGTGCGCCGCCGCGCGTTTTCGCTAGAAAGGTGCCGACCCGCATGGCCGACCAACAGCCCGTTCTCGTCATCGGCGGCGGAACGATGGGCAACGGAATCGCCCACACGTTCGCTCTCGCAGGACACTCCGTATTCCTTGCGGAGGTGGATCAACCGCGGCT
>CAZEPH010000072.1:0-9652 GCA_964514075.1 uncultured bacterium
CAGTTATTTCGGGATCCACGCTGCAGTGATCCGCGCTCCAGAAGCGATCGTTCGGTTCGATGACGTCCTTCGGGATGCCACCGAGCGACGTTTGCCACGACACGCGATATCCCGACTCCAACCCGACAACGAGATCGGGCATCTCGTCGAAGTGATCGCCGGAGTAGATTTCCTCGCGGCGATACACGCGCCGGAACACGGGACCGCCGTGATGCGCGTCGCGCAGCGCACCGAGCCCGTCGACGATGCGCGCGCGCACGTCTTCGTATTCATCCCCCGGCGTGACGACGCCCTGCGCCTCGCGCCCGCGCAGGTTGATATAGATTTGCCCGAGCCCCAATGCATATGCCGTGGATCGCGACCAATCCACATTTGGCCAGAATTGCCCGCGCCCGAACAGGTCGTCGAGATTGCGGTCGCGCACGGCGCCCGCGTCGTCCGTCAGCGCCAGGAAGCCGTTCCGCGCGAGCCACGTGTTGATGTTCACCGCGTGCCGGAACGTGTTGAAACCGTGATCGGAGATCACGAACAGATCGGTGTCCGCGTCGCACGCGTCCATGGCGAGACCAACGATGGCGTCCGCGCGGCGGTACACGCGTTCGATCGCGTCGCCGTGCCGGCGCGCTTCGTCGGCGTCGTATGCGGGATGCTCCGGATCGATCAAGCGCCAGAACATGTGCGAGACGCGATCCGTCTCCATGATCACGTGCGCGAGAAAGCTCGCGCGTCGCGCGAGCATCACGCGCAGGATCTGCTCCTCTTGGTCCAGCGTGAAGAACATGTCCTCGAGAAACGTCTCGGGTGATAGACGCTGCTCGTTGAACGCCCACGTGTCCGTCGCCCATCCGAGCGTCTTGTAGTAGCCCAAGTTCTCCACGAGCTTCGCCGCGAACGTCTTTGGATACGACACGGCCAGCGGCGGATGCACGGGATGAAAATTCACCGGCGACAGGTAGATCTGCACCTCCGGCGAGAGCGCACCCACATGAAAGCGCCCGATCCCACGAATCGACACGAGCGGCGTGATGTCGAACGTCATCTCGAACCACCGCGACCACTGCCCCACGGCCACTGTCTCGCTCTGCCCTTGCACGTCGATCGTCACGGCGTTCTTCCCGAGGCGCAGAGTGAGCGGGATCACCACGTCCGCGCTCGTGTCCTTTACCGGACTGCGCGGTCCGTGCACGACGGTCTGCACGACGCCGTTCCGCACGGCGACGGGCACGATCTTCCCGCCGAACTCCGTGTCCGACGCGCTCGGCGCTTCCGTCGTGTAGAACGAATACGTGCCGATGGTCCCGCGAATATCCGGCACACCGAGTCCGCTGAGCAACGCACCGTTCACCGGCTCGGGCGGAAACGCGACGGGTGGATGAATGATGTCCGTGCGCACGCCCGCCCGCGATGTCAACGCCCACACGGACGTGCCGCCGCGATTGCTCGTCACGCGCGGCTTGGCAATCGGCAAGAGATCGAGCACGTACTTCGCCTTCTTGATGCTCACCATCGAGAAGTCGGGATAGTACGTCTGCGGATCACGCTTGAGAAAATCGTAGATGCGCGTTTTCCCGGGGTTCATGCCGGTGGCGAACGACGACCAACTCACGGGCGTCTGCGCCGGGTTTGTGGTGTGCAACGGGCCGAAGCCGCCGTGCGCACGCAGTGCAGCGAGGTGCGGGAGTTTTCCTTCGGCCATCCATCGCTCGGCGAGCACGGGCGACATGCCGTCGAATCCGAGAACGATCACGCGGCGGCCGCTCGGCGCGCGGCCGCCGCCGCTCGCACCGAGGGACTCCACGCCGGAGAGCGCGGGATCGAGCGCGAGCAGTGCGGCGCCGCTCACGGCGGCGCCCGAGCGTCGCAAGAAATCGCGTCGTGTGATCATGTGCCTCTCGCGTGATCGAGGGAATCCGCGCGCGCTGCGTGCGCGGCAGCGGCGGCCGCGCGCCCGTCGGCGCGTTCGGCCGCCGCGAGTGCGCGGAGGACCTCCGTCACGTGTTCGTCCGCGGGGCCGAGCGAGCGCGTGTACGCCGCGACGGCGCGTTCATAGTACGCGATCGCGCGCCGCCGATCGCCCGCGCGTTCGAGGTACCGCCCCACGTGAAAGAGGGATCGCGCGGTGTTGTCGTTCGACTCGCCGAGCGTCTCCTGCAGAATGCCGAGCGCGGACTCCCCCGTGCGAATCGCGCCCGCGAGGTCGCCTAGACCCGCCTGCGCCTCGGCGATGTTGTCCGCCACGATGCCCACGGTCGGATCGCGCGGACCCAGCGCCGCGCGGACGATCGTCAGGGCGCGCGTGAAGTGCTCGCGGGCGGGCGCGTATCGCTTCTGCGCGAGCAGCACGTTGCCGAGGCTGTTCAGCGTTTCCGCGACGTCGGTGTGATCGGGCCCCAGCGCGGTCTCTTGAATCGCGAGCCCACGGCGCAGGACGACCAGCGCGCTGTCATGCAACCCGAGTCCGGAGAGGATCTCGCCGTAGATGCTGCAATCCGCGCCCACCTCCGGGTGATCGCGCCCGAATGTGTTTTCGTGAATGCGGAGCACGCGCTCGATGATCGGGCGTGCGGCCGCGTCGTCGCCCATCATGTGCTCCGTCAGCGCGAGGTTTCCGAGGAGCGTCCCCACCGTGCCGTCCGACGGGCCGAGTGCGCGCTCCAATACCGGCAGCGCCTTCTGGTACATCGCCCGCGCCCGCGTGTAGTCGCCCGTGTCGAGGTGGAGATTGCCCAGACCCATTTGCGTGCGCCCGACGTCCACGTGCGATGCGCCGAGCCGGAGCGTGCGCGTCGCGAGTGCGCGCTCGTAGAGCGTGCGCGCGCTATCGAACTCGCCTTGCCGCCGGAGAATCACCGCGAGCGCGTACTCGCTCGCGGCGACGTCGGGATGCGATTCGCCCAGCAGCCGGCGGCGAATGTCGAGCGATTGCGCAAGCAGCGGGCGCGACTGCGCGTACAGACCAAGGTGGCGGTACACGGTCCCCATCGTCACGAGCAAGCGCGCCTGCACGGCCGGTTGGTCGGCGAGGTTCTTCTGGATGTTCGACACGCCCGTGTCGAGCAGCTCGCGCGCGGTGACGGCGGCGCCTCGCGCACGCGCGGGATCGGAGACGCGGAACACGTCCTCGAGGAACGACGTCACGCCCTCCGCCGTGGCCGCTTCCTCGCGGGCCGCGGCCGCGGCGGCTTCCGCGTTGCGCTCGGCCTTGCGCGCGCGCACGAGACCGGCGCTCGTTCCGACGACACCGAGGAGGAGCACGAGAACGAGACCGGCCGCGAGAGCCGTGGCGGCTCGATGACGCAGCGCCAGCGCGCGCAGCTGCGACCACGCGGAGGCGGGACGCGCCTGTATCGGAAAGCCGTCGAGCGCGCGGCGCAGGTCGGCGGCGAAGCCGGCCACGCTGCTGTACCGGCGCGTGGGGTCCTTCTCGAGCGCGGTCAGCATCACCGTTTCGACGTCGCCGCGCAGGATGCGGGACGCCTCGCTCGGAGAGCGCGGCGCGGTGTCGCAAATGACGCGCACCGCCTGCGGCAGCGGCACGTCGCGCAGATCGTACGGGAGTGCGCCGGTCAGCAGGCGGTACAGGATCACGCCCAGGGCGTACACGTCGCTGCGCACGTCGACTGCGTCGGCGTCGCCGCGCGCTTGCTCGGGACTCATGTGCGTGAGCGTGCCCTTGATCGTGCGCGCGTCGGTGCGCAGGGTGGCGAGAGTGGGATCGTCCCCGGTGAGGCGCGCCAGTCCGAAGTCGAGCACCTTCGGCTGCACGGCGGCGCCGTCCGTGGTGACGAGGACGTTCGACGGTTTCAGGTCGCGGTGCAGCACGCCGCGCTGATGCGCGTAGCCGATCGCGTCGGCGAGCGACAGAAAGAGCGTCGCGCGCGTGCGGAGGTCCGCCCGCGTGCGCACGGCATCGCTCGGAACGGCCTCGTCGAGCGGCACGCCGTCGACCAGTTCCATCGCGAAGAAGTTCTCGCCGCTCTCTGTGCGTCCGGTTTCGTAGATCGCAGCGATGCCGGGATGACGCAGCCGCGCGAGGGACTGCACTTCGCGGCGAAAGGTGCGCAGGGGATCGTCGCCCCCGCGCGCGCGCCGAAGGATCTTGAGCGCCACGCGGCGGCGCGGCGTGTCCTGTTCCGCTTCGTAGACGACGCCCATCGCCCCCGCCCCGCGGACACGCACGATGGTGTAGCCGCCAATGCGTTCGCCGGGCGCGCGCGACGGGGCGTCGGGCGTTGCTTCGACGGCGTCGGCGCCGAGCAGCACGCCCGCGTATTCGTCGGCGCTGCCGTGGAGGACGGACGAGGGGCGGGATTCGTCGGAGAGATCGTCGTCGGCACGCAGGTAGTCTTCGACATCGCGCCGCAGGGCTGCATCCTCGCCGCACACCCGGTCGAGGTAGGCGGGGCGATCCGCCGGGTCGAGTTCAAGCGCTTCCTCGAGAAGGGGGCGGACGCGGCTCCACCAGCTCGCGTCGTGCGCACTCACGAGAGCACGTCCCCCGCGATTTCGCGGTGCAGGAAGGCGCGCGCCACGCGCCAATCGCGTTTGACGGTGCGATCCGTCACGCCGAGGGCCTGGGCCGTTTCCTCGACCGTGAGGCCGGCGAAGAAGCGCAAATCGACGACGCGCGCGAGACGCTCGTCGACCTCGGAGAGCCGCGCGAGTGCATCGTCCAACTCCACGATCTCGGACGCGCATCGTTCGACGGGGATTTCCGCGGCATCGAACGACAAGGTCACGGCACGCGCTCCGCCGCCGCGCTTTTGCGTGAGGAACGAGCGGGCGCGGTTCAGCAGAATCTGCCGCATGGCCTTTGCCGCGACCGCGTAGAAGTGCCCGCGGTCGTTCCAGGACACGCCTTCCGTGCGCACGAGCCGCAGGTACACCTCGTGGACCACGGCGGTTGTGTTGAGGCTTTGGCCCGACCCCGCGCGACGCAGTTGCGCGTGGGCGATGCGCCGCAACTCGCCATACACGCGCGAGAACACTTCGTCCAACGCCTCGGAATCGCCGCGTCCGGCGGCAGCGAGGATTTGTGTGATATCCGGTGGGGATGCAGGTGTGGGTGTGGGCATGGCTTAGGCAAGGCTACCACAGATGTGACGCACACCGCGCAGGCCCGAGAGCCACGAGCGGCGCTCGCACAGCGAGCGCCGCTCGTGATAGCCCGCTAGAACGGAATGTCGTCGTCCGACGGGAACCCGCCGCCGACCTCCACCATGTCCGCTGGCGGAGCGTCGAAGCCTTCGTTCATTCCGTCGCCACCCGTGTATCCGCCCCCCCCGCCTGCGCCACCGCGCCCACCGAGCAGCGTCATCTGCGTGGCGACGATCTCCGTGGAGAACCGCTTCTGCCCCGCCTGATCCTGCCACTGGCGCGTTTGCAGGCGACCTTCGATGTACACCTGCCGGCCCTTGGTGAGGTACTGCTTCGCGATCTCCGCGGTCCGGCCGAAGAGCACGACGCGGTGCCATTCGGTGCGGTCCACCTTTTCGCCAGACTTGCTCGTGTAGGATTCGCTCGTCGCAAGCCGCAGGTTGGCGACCGGGGCGCCGCCGTTCGTGTAGCGCACCTCGGGATCCGCACCGAGGTTGCCGATCAAGATCACCTTGTTGACGCCGGCCATGTTGTTCTCCTCCGCTTCTGAACCGCCCGTGCACGCAGTCTAGCGGAAGGGACCGACAGCGTCACGCGGCGGCCGCGTCGGTGCGACTCCCTGGCGTTTCGCGCACGGGTTTCGTACTCTGCGCGCATGTCCCGCATCCGCGTCGGTATCCTCTTCGGCGGCCGTTCGGCCGAGCACGAAGTCTCGATCCTCTCCGCCCGCAACATCTTCCTCGCGCTGGACCGCGAGCGGTTCGATCCCGTCCTGATCGGCATCGACAAGCGCGGGCGCTGGCTGCCACAGGCCGACGCCCTGCTCCTCGCGGAGACGCGCGACGTGCGCCTGGTGCGCCTGAACGAAGCGGCCGCGCCGGTGGCCATCGAACCCGGCAACGCGAGCGGTGCGTTGATCGCGGCGGGACAGCGCCCCGACGTCATCTTCCCCGTCCTGCACGGACCGATGGGCGAAGACGGCACGGTGCAAGGGCTCCTCGAACTCGCCGGCCTGCCGTACGTCGGCGCGGGCGTGTTGGGATCGGCCGTCGGCATGGACAAAGACGTAATGAAGCGCTTGCTGCGCGACGCGGGCATTCCGGTCGCGCGCTCGCACACCGTACGCGCGGCCGAGTTCGCGCGCGACGCCGCGGCGGCGTGCGCGCGTGCGCGCGATCTCGGTTTCCCCGTCTTCACGAAGCCGGCGAACCTGGGATCGTCGGTGGGCATTCGGCGCGTCGCGCGGACGGAGGACCTGCACGACGCGATCGCGTTCGCGCTGCGCTTCGACACGAAGGTGATCGTGGAAGAGTCGATCGACGGACGCGAGATCGAGGTGGCGGTACTCGGCAACGACGACCCGCGCGCGTCGATCCCCGGGGAGATTCGCGTGCAGCACGCCGACGGCTTCTACTCGTACGATGCGAAGTACGTCGACGAGCACGGCGCGGCGCTCGACATTCCCGCGGTGCTGGATGCGGACACGACGCGCCGCGCGCAAGAGATGGCGGTGCGCGCGTTCTGCGCGCTCGAGTGCAGCGGCTTGGCGCGCGTCGATTTCTTCCTGCGGCCGAACGGCGAGCTCCTCGTCAACGAGATCAACACACTCCCCGGCTTCACGGCGATTTCGATGTACCCGAAGCTGTGGGAAGCGAGCGGTCTCGCGCAGCACGACCTGATCTCGCGGCTGATCGAGTTGGCGCTGGAGCGACACGCGGTCCGGCGTGCGCTCCAGACCGGTGCGCCGGACGTGGACGACGCCGGGGTGCAACCAACGACCCCGTAGCGCCGCCATGCAACCCGTGGCACGGTCGTCCGGTCAAAGCGCGCGTTGCTCGGTACCCCCGTCCGGTTCACACCGGAGCGTCTCATGACTCGCCGCCACTCGATCGTTCTGTTCGTCTGCCTCGTTGTTGCACCTGGTGCATCCTCCGCGGGCACCCTGCGCTTCGCCGTGATCGGCGACTACGGCGACAACCGGGGCGGATGGGAAGCACGCGTATCCCGCGCCGTGTCCGCCGCCGCGCCCGACGTCATCATCACGACGGGCGACAACAACTACCCGACCGGAAGCGCGCGCACGATCGAGGCGAACATCGCGCGATACTACGCGCCGTTCATCGCCAAGAACGCCTCGGCCACGCGCTTCTTCCCCTCCCTCGGCAATCACGACTGGGGTAACAAGGCGAAGAACCCGCGCGGCGCCGATGCGTACCTTTCGTGGTTCGCGCTGCCGGGGAACGAGCGCTACTACGAGGTCGCGCGCGGCCCCGTGCGCTTCTTCGCCCTCGACAGCGATCCCAACGAACCCGATGGGGTCACCGCGGCGTCCGCGCAGGCGCGATGGCTGCGCGGCGCTCTCGCGCGTGCGCGTGAGCCGTGGAAGGTCGTGTACTTCCATCATCCGCCGTATTCCTCGGGGAAGAAACACGGTCCGTCCGCGTGGATGCGCTGGCCGTTCACGGAGTGGGGTGCGAGCATCGTGTTTTCCGGGCACGAGCATCATTACGAGCGGTTGGTCGTGAGCAGACTCCCGTACATCGTGAACGGCGCGAGCGGCGCCGCATTGTACGGATTCTCACGGACGAACGTGGCGAGTGAGAGCCGCGCGCGCATCGAGCGGCACGGCGCGGTCGTGGTGGACGCCACCGACCGGACGTTGCGCGCTCGCTTTCTCGCTGTGAGCGAGAGCGGCGTCGCAACGCCGGCCGACAGCCTCGTCCTCACGCGCTGACGCGGCCGCGCGCGCACCGGACACTATCGCACAGTGAGTGCTCCGGGGAACCGATCGCCCCCCTACCGCAGCACGAGAACGTCGCGAGTCAGCGTGCTCCCGTTCGTCGACAACTGCACGACGTACACACCGGAGGCGATCGTGCGTTCCGAAGTGCGCCACGTGGCAACGTGGCGACCAGCCGGCAGCGCGTTGCTCACGAGCGTGCGCACCCGCACGCCTGTCGCGTCGAAGACCTCCACCGTCACGTGCGATTCTTGCGGCAATGCGAAGCGGATCTCCGCATCCCCGTGCACCAAGGTGGGGTGCACGTCGAGTGTGACGCCGCTCACTGTACTCTCGATCTCCGGTCGCGCAACGACGCTCGCCGTCTCATCGTCGTTCGACGGTTTCGCGCATCCGACATCCAACGCGCCGATCGTCGTGCTGTCCTGTCCCGCCCCGACGCATGGGGACAGCGCGCTCAACGTGAAGTTGCCCGCCTTCGCGCCGCAGAACAGTGGATCGGCGGCGATGTTGCCGGTGCCGGGCCATCCGCCTTGCACGTCGGAGTACGTGACGTCCGCGGTGCCGCTTCCCACGAGCACGATCGGGGCGCTCGTCATGGGCCGGAGTCCGCTGAGGATCGTGTTGCGGACGGTGACGGCACCTTCAACGTAGAGTCCTGGCGTGCCGCCTGTTGTCTTGGTGGAGTCGAGCGTGAACGTGCAATCCTCGAACGACGCGTTCGCTCCCGCACCGATGCCCACCATTCCGCGTCCGGTCGTGAGCGCACCGGCCAGGTTGCGCGCGATGATGCAGCGGTCGAACAAAACGCCGTCCGCCGGCGCGTTGATAGCGATGACCGGTTCGCCCATGCCGATGCGGTTCTTCGTGAGCGTCAGCGTGCGCAGCGTCGTGGCGCGGCCGGTTATGTTGATCACGGCGCTGCCGCGGCTCACGCCGGTGAGCGTGAAGCCCTCAGCACGCACCGAGTCCGCGGACAGCACGAGGAGATTCGCGCTGCGTTGCACCGGCGCGGCGATCGTCGTCACGTAGAGGGCGGGATCCCAGGCGGCGCCGCCCGATTGGTAACCGCCGACGAGTTGCGTCGTGCGTGTGGGCGTGAGCGTCATCTCCGCGTAGGTGCCCTGCGCGACGAGCACGCTCGCGTGCGCATCGGCGGGCGCGAGTGCGAGACCTTCGGCGATCGTGTGCACGGCGGTTTGCCACGACGTTCCGTCGCACGGCCCGCACGCGCTCGAGGAGTCGACTTACACTATCGCCGGAGGCGGAGGAACGGGATCAACCGTCTCGTGCACGATCATGCTGTCCGACGCGCCAAGGACGTCGGTCGCCGTGAACAGCACGTCATAGCCTCCCACCTGCGATTCCGCGGGCGTCCACGAGAATGTTTGCCCCACGAATGTCGAACCCACCGGCAGGGTGCCCGTGCCGTACGTGATGAGCTGATTCTCCGGATCGGTGGCGGACACGGTGAACGTCAGGAGATTTCCCGCGACGACGGTTTGATCCGGCGTCTGCGTGAACGCGGGAGGCGCGTTCATTCCTCCTGTAACCGTGATGGTGAACGACGCGGAGTCCGACGCGCTCGACGGATCGAGGGCGATGAGCGTCACGCCCGGATACACGCCAGTTTGCAGGAGCGTGGGCGTCCACGTCAGCGCGCCGCTCGACGGGTTCAAGTCGGCGCCGGAGGGGATATTCGCCCCGAGCCACGTGAGCGAGTCGCCGTCCGGATCGCTCGCGGACGGTGTCACGACGAGTTGCGCGAGGACCTCACGCGACGTGAACTCGTGCTCAACCAGGAACAGCGTGCGC
>CAZEPH010000073.1:0-9632 GCA_964514075.1 uncultured bacterium
TGCGTCTCTTCGGACCGCGCGGCGCTCCCCCGCCGTCGTCGTGGTATCGCCGGCGCCTTCCCGCGCTCCCGGCGTGGGATCAGAACGCCCTCGACATCATGGACCTCGCGCGCGACGGGTACACGGAGCCTCTCGCGACGCGCGCCTATGCCTTCCGCCACGCGTACACGACGGAGGTGTACGGGCGCGCATCGCGCATGCTGGAAGCGCTTCGTCTCACGCTCGGCGATGCGGTGTTTCGTCGCGTTCTTCGCACGTACTACGCGCGGTGGGCGTTCCGTCACGTCGACGAGACGGCGTTTCGGTCGGTGTGCGAGGAGGTCAGCGGACGTGACCTGCGTGCGTTCTTCGACGTGTGGCTCCACTCGGCGCGCGTGCCCGATGCACCCATCGACGACCGCGGCATGCCGTTCGCCTCGGCCCCACTGAACGCTCTGACGCGCCCGGTCGAGTGGCACGTCGATTACCCCTTCTGGACGTTCCGCACGCCGCTCACGCGTCTCGTTGCCGCGCGACCCAGCGTGACCTACAACGACGCGGGCGGCCTGACGCCGGGTCTCGTGGCGCGCACGTCCTACCTTGGCGACGTGTGGGCCGCGCGCGCCGGCGTGTGGTACGCAACGCGCGACGACCACGTCGATGCGCGCGGCGACATCAGCACGCGGGTGCGCCCGTTGGGTGCGCAGGCGATTGCGGGCGCCTCGATCGACGCGCTCGCGGGCCGCACGCGAAGCGCCGTCTTCGCGCGAGGCCGGACGCGCCCCGCTCTGTTGCGCCCGACGGAGTGGCGCTGGGCCGTGTCCGCCGAGCGATGGAACACGACCGACGTGCGCTACGCACCGGCCTGGGATCGCGGCCGCACGCGCGTCGTGCGCGGTTCGTTCACCGCCGCCACGCGCGCGGATATCGTCTCCGGCGAAGCGGGTGTTGCCGCGTCCACGGGACGAACCCGCGATTCCTCGTCCACGTCGTTCTCTCGCGTGCGGCTGCAGGCGCTCGCGCGCACGGAGTCCGTGTGGGATGCCCGGTGGTCCGCACAGCTGCGTCTCTCGTGTGGATGGATGAACAGGCGCGCGCCTGCGCAAGAGCTGTTCGGCATCGGCGGCGCGGCACTCGTCGATCGCTTCCCTGACCCACTCGCACGCGCCGACGGCACGCTGCCGGACGACGTCGCGCCACACGTTCCCGGCGATGCGAACCTGCGCGGGTACGCGAGCGTGCAGACCGGCGCATCGCGCTACGCGAGCCTCAACATCGCCGCGGGCCCGCGGCGCGCGCGACCGATTCCGGTGCTCGGTTCGGTGACGCCGTATGCATTCGTGGATGCCGCGCGCGTCCGCCACGCGCGCGAGACGGGTTCTCGGTGGCTCTCCGACGCGGGCGTCGGGATCCTGTGGAGCGCGCCCGTCGGCCAGGGCACCGCGCGACTGCGCCTCGACGTCCCGCTCTACGTGAGCGACGCCGCCGATCGCATTGCCGTGCGGTGGGTCGTGGGACTCGGCGACGCGCTCTAGCCGCGCGCGGCGGGCGGGCGCATACGCACCGCGTTCGGCGCGACGATCCCGCCGCTCAGCACCATCTTGAGTCCGTCTTCCACGGACATGTCGACGAGGTGGACGTCGCCTTCGGGCACGAGCACGAAGTTGCCGGTCGCCGGGTTCGGCGGGTTGGGCACGTAGACCGTCGCCATCGCGCGCGCTTCGCCGGATTCCGTGAACACATCGACGCGACGCGTCACGAATCCCATCGCGAGCACGCCGGGGCGCGGGTACTCGATCATGCACACCTCGCGGAACGTTCCCTGATGCCGGTCGATACGCAGCGCACCGAGGAGTTCCTTCGTCGCGTTGTACACGCTGCGCGCGATGGGGATCTGCAGGAACAGCCACTCGAGGAAGTTGAAGAACACACGGCCCGGTACGCCGCGCCCGAACAAGCCGACGGCGTACAGGAAGAGGAGGACGGCCGTCAGGCCCAGGCCGGGCACGTGACGGCCCAGCGCCCGGTGAAACAGCGGCTGCAGCACGCCGTCCACGGGAAGCACTACGATGGCGAAGAGCCAAAGCGTCACCGCGAGCGGCAGCGTGAGAACGACGCCCGTGAGCAGTGTGGATCGAATGTGCCCGACGAGACTCTTCGGTGCGCCCGGATCGTGCGGAGCTCCGGTTGGATCGTCTGTCACTGGTTCCTCCACGAGAGGGGCTCGCGCTGCAACGCGCGACGGCGTGCGTCCGCGGGCAGAGCGATCAGCAAAGCGAGACCGCATGCCACCGGCGGCAACACCGTCACGACGTGATGCGCCGCCGACACGGCCAGTCCCGTTTCCTTGTCGATCCCGGCGAGCGTGAGGATCGCCGCGAACGCAACCTGATAGGCACCCACGCCGCCCGGGGTCACGCGTGCGAGGAGCGCGATGTTCACGGCGCACAAGCACGCAAATCCGGTGTGCCAGGGGAATCCCCCGCTGAACGCCGCGATGCCGCACGTGTACGACAGCGTCTGGCACACCCACTCGATCGCCGACAGCACGACGATCGGAACGACGATGGCCCGGCTCGAGAGACCGCGCGCGACGGCGGCCAGGGGTTCCGTGATGCGTCGCCAGCCGCGTACCGCACCCTCCAAGCGATGACGTCGCACGAGGAGGACGAGCACGATCACACCGACGATGATCGTCACGGCGAACACGAGCGCAGACGAGCGCAACCAGGGCGCCACCGCCAGAAGCGGGAGCGCGCCGACCATGAGGAGAACGAGCGCGACGGCTTCCACGAGCCGTTCGAGTACGATCGTGGTCACGACGTGGCTGCGCCGTGCACCGGTGTGCGAGGACACGAGGAACACGCGGACCACATCGCCCGCGCTCGCCGGAAGGGTCGAGTTGAGGGCGAACCCCATGAGGAGGTATCGCAGCGCGTTCCATCGCGAGACGCGCCCGAGCGGGCGCAGCATACGCATCCACCGCTCCGATTTGACGAGCAACGTCAGCACGTTCATCGCGCTCGCCGCGAGCAAGAGGCGCCCGTCCGCTCGGCGGATCGCGTGCCAGACTTCCTCGGTGTTCACCCTCCGGAAGAAGAGCACCACGGCCACGCATACGACGACCAGGCCGAGGATGCGCAACGGTGAGAGGATCGCCGAGCGCGTCGACACGCTCGCGGCGGTGCTCACGCGCGTACGAGGAGCGCGCGCTGCACCTCGCGCGCGAAGCCCGCGGCCGCCGCGCGCGGGTCCGCCGATTCGAGGATCGCGCGGGCGACGGCCACGCCGTCGGCGCCCGCCGCGATCAGCGCGGGAACGTCTGCGAGTTGGACGCCGCCGATCGCGACCATCGGCAACCGCGTCGCCGCGCGCACGGACGCAACGCCTGCGACCCCGACGGGATCGCCCGCGTCCACCTTTGTCTGCGTGGGCCGGACCGCGCCGACGCCCAGGTAGGACGCTCCGTTTCGCGCGGCCTCTCTCGCTTCCTCCGGCGTGCCCGCGGAAAAGCCCACGAGCATTCGCGCGGGCACGATGCGCCGCGCGGCGGACACGGGCAGATCGTCGGGTCCGAGGTGCACGCCGCCGGCATCGACGGCCATGGCCACGTCGGCGCGATCGTTGACGATGAACGTCGCGCCGTACGCGTGCGCGAGACGCGCCAGCGCCGCGGCGCGATCGACGAGAACGTGCGCGGGCGACGTTTTGTCGCGCAACTGCACGGCGGTCACGCCGCCACGCAACGCGTCCTCCACAACGAGCAGAAACCGGTCTCCGGGAACGACCGATGGATCCGCGATGAGATACACGTCACATCGCATGCGGCGTGCGCGCTCCATCCACCGCGGCGCGCAGGACGCGCACAGCCTCGGCGGGATCCGCCGTCGCGCACACGGCGCGGATCACCGCGATGCCGCTCGCGCCCGCGGCGCAGACGTCCGGCGCCGTGCCTACCTCGATGCCGCCGATCGCGAGGATCGGAATCCGCGAGGCGGCGCGCACGGCGCGAACGACGTCCAGCCCAAGCGGCGCACCGAACGCGCGCTTCGACGGGGTCTCGAACACAGGGCCGAGAAAGACGTAGTCCGCGCCTCCTGCCTCCGCCGCTCGCACGTCCGACGCAGAGTGGCATGAGGCGCCGATCACAGCAGGGTGCGGGAGGATGTCGCGGACGAACGCCGGCGAAAGCCCATGGGCCGGCACGTGCACGCCGGCCGTGCGCAAACCCAGGGCCACGTCGGCCCGATCGTGCGCGATCACGGCCGTGCCGGTGCGCGATGCGCGGAGCATCACCTGCGACACCAGGGCAAAGTAGTCGCGCGGCGACAGCGTGCGCGCGCGTACGACCACCGCATCCAGCGCGTGTGAGGCGAGTGCTGCGTCCACCACGTCCACGATCGAGCGATCGCCGCAGGCGTCCGCATCCGTGACGAGGACGAGACGCCAGTCCGCGGGGCGACGCGTCCCGGTCATCCGACGCGCGCGAACTCCACCTGGCCTTCCGGCGGCGTGGACGCCGTCGCGTACGCGCGCCGGGCAATGCGTCCGGCGAGGAATGCCTGGCGCCCGGCGATCGCCGCGTGCGCCATCGCGTCGGCCATGCGGACGGGATCCTTTGCTCCCGCCACCGCCGTGTTGAGCAGCACTGCGTCGCATCCGAGTTCGAAAGCAATCGCCACGTCCGACGCGGTTCCGACGCCGGCGTCTACGATGACCGGCACCGACACTGCCTCGAGGATCAACGCGATGTTGTGCGGGTTGCGAATGCCCAGGCCCGATCCGATCGGTGCGCCGAGCGGCATGACGGCCGCGGCGCCCGCATCTTCGAGCTTCTTCGCGAGGACGACGTCGTCGCTCGTGTACGGGAGAACGGTGAAGCCGTCCTTCACGAGCGTCTGCGTGGCGTCGAGGAGCCCGAAGGGATCCGGGTAGAGCGTTTTCGGATCGCCGATCACCTCGAGTTTCACGAGAGACGACAGGCCGACCTCGCGCGCGAGGCGTGCCGTCTGCACGGCCTCTGCAGCCGTGAAGCAGCCCGCGGTGTTCGGCAGCAACGTGTAGCGGGCGGGGTCCACGAAGTTCAGCAGAGACTCGCCGCGGCGATCCAGATTCACGCGGCGCACCGCGACCGTCACGATCTGCGTCCCGGAGGTCTCGAGGGCACGCACCATCGTTTCCGTATCCGGGTACTTCCCCGTCCCGAGTAGCAACCGCGAACTGTATTCGCGACCCGCGAGGCGAAACGGTCCTGTTCGATCGATCACGTGTGACATCCTTTCCGGCGCGATCACCCGCCTGCGGCAAAGGTGATCACCTCGACGCGATCCCCGTCGGCGAGCGGTGTCGCGTCGTACTGCGCGCGCGGCACGATCGTGTCGTTGACCTGCACGGCGACCGCAAGCAGCGGATACTCCAACTCCTCGAGCAGTCCGCGAACGGTCGCGGATGCGGTGTCGTACGAGTGTCCGTTGACGCGAAGATTCATAGGTTGTGCGTCACAGTATCGGCGGGGAGCGGCAGCGTCAACGCGCCTCCCGTCGCCCCGCGAGGATCATTGACGACTGCGCGCTCGGCGGTGTATCGAGAACGCGTCTGACGTCACCCGCCGGGGCGTCTTCGCCCATGCAGACGTCGCTCATCGGGCGTTCCGTCGCGGCCCGGCGCGCCTCCCCCCGTACGCGTACCGGAGCGAGTGGGTGGGCACTTGTTTGACTTGTCGCACGCAGTGTCGATGACTACTCGGAGGACGGAATGAGCAAGGATCTGAAGTCGAGCAAGACGTTCGAGAACCTCAAGGAGGCATTCGCCGGCGAATCGCAGGCGAACCGCCGCTACAACTACTTCGCGCGCCGCGCGGACATCGAGGGACGCCCGGACATCGCCGGGTTGTTCCGCGAGGTGGCGGAGGGCGAAACGGGACACGCCTTCGGTCACTTCGACTTCCTCGCGGAAGTCGGCGACCCGGCGACCGATCTACCCGTCGGAACCTCGGACAAGAACCTGCAGTCCGCGATCCACGGCGAAACGTACGAGTACACGCAGATGTACCCGGGCTTCGCGAAGACCGCGCGTGAAGAGGGCTTCGACGAAATCGCCGAGTGGTTCGAGACGTTGGCGCGCGCGGAGCGCAGCCACGCGGGGCGTTTCACCAAGGCGCTCGAGGGTCTTCCGGCTCTCTAGAAACGGAGCGCGCTCGTGACCGAGACGCCGCCGCGCGACACGTCGCCTTCCGCACTCAACCCGTCGACCCCCGCGTTTTGGGATGCGACGGCGCTGGAGGCGGAGGAGCGTCGCGTCTTCGACATCTGCCATGGATGCCGCATGTGTTTCAACTACTGCGGCTCATTCCCCGCGCTGTTCGATGCGGTGGACGCGGGGGACGGCGACGTCCATCGCGTAGACGGCGAGACGATCGACCGCGTGGTCGATCTCTGCTTTCAGTGCAAGTTGTGCTACGTGAAGTGCCCCTACACTCCCCCGCATCGCTGGCAGGTGGATTTTCCGCGTCTCATGCTGCGCGCGAAGGCCCTTCGCGCGCGGGCGCAGGGCGTCACGCGGCAGGACGTGCTTCTCGGCAATCCCGATCTGATCGGCCGACTGGGATGCCTGAGCGCACCGCTGTCCAACGTCGCGCTCCAGGTCCCCGCGAATCGTGTGCTGATGGAGAAGGTCGTCGGCATTTCGCGCAAACGCACTCTACCGCGATTCGCGCGTCCGACGTTCCTGCGCTGGTTCGCGAAGAGACGGGACGCGCCCGCCGCCGGCGCGCGCCGCGTCGCTCTGTTCGCCACGTGCACGGTGAACTGGAACACGCCGGACATCGGACAGGCGGCGGTGCGCGTGCTCGAACGCAGCGGGTGCTCCGTGGAGTGCCCGCGCCAGCAGTGCTGCGGCATGCCTGCGCTGGACGGCGGCGACATCGCGACGGCGCGCGCACGGGCCGAGGCGAATGTGCGTGCGTTCGCTCCCCTCGCGCGCGCCGGCGTTCCGATCGTCGTGATGGGACCCACGTGCTCCTACACGATGAAGAAGGAATACCCCGATCTTCTCGGAACGGAGGACGCCCGCCACGTGGCAGCGCAGGTGCGCGACGCCGGCGAATACGCAATGCAACTGGCACGCGACGGCGTGCTCGATCGGTCGTTCGCGCGAGGTGCGGGACGCGTGGCGTTGCACGTGCCGTGTCACCTCCGCGCGCAGAACATCGGCCTGCAGTCCGCGGAGATGCTCCGGTTGCTTCCGGACACGACCGTGGAGCCCATCGAGCAGTGCGCCGGTATCGACGGCACGTGGGGCTTGAAGGCGGAGTACTTCGACGCGTCGAAGACCGTCGCCGCCAAGCTGATTCGCGGCATCCGATCGAGCGAGGCGACGGTCGTCGCGACGGATTGTTCGCTGGCCGCACTGCAAATCTACGACATGACCGGTATCCGTCCGTTACACCCCATTCAACTCTTCGAGGCCTGCCTGACGAGCGCGCCGGACGACAGCCTGCGTCGCATGCGCGACGCGGAGGCCACTGTCTGAGACGCATCGTCCTCCCCGACGTTCTGCCCCTCGTCGTGTACGAGACGATGCGTGACGAGCGGCGCCGGCGCATCATCGAGCTCAAACGCTTGCGTCGCGTCGCGCTCGGCGACGCGATCAGCCTCGTCTTCGAGAACGACGAGACCGTGCTGTTTCAGATTCAGGAGATGGTGCGTGCCGAAGGCATCACCGATCCCGCGAAGGTGCAGGACGAGATCGACACCTACAACGCGATCCTCCCCCGCGCGAACGAACTCGCCGGCACGCTGTTCATCGAGCTGACGAACCCCGAGACCATCGAGCGCGATCTGGACCGGTATGTGGGACTCGACAGGGGCTGCGTGTTCCTCCGCGTCGGAGACGCCGCGCCCGTCCCCGCCATTTTCGAGGAGGGACACGCGTCGGAAGATCGCATCGCTGCGGTGCACTTCATTCGCTTCGCGCTCCCCGCAGCGCTCGCGGAGAACGTGCGCTCGACGCATGCAGAGGTCCGGATCGAGGTGCAGCACCCTGCGTGCGCCGTGACGGCACTCGCGAGTCCCGCATTGCGCGACGCGATGCGTCACGATCTCACGCCGAGCGCATGAGGTTTCTGCACGCGCATCCCCTGAGACGCGCGGCACTGCTCGGGGCCGTGCCGGCCGCCGCTCTCTACCTGCTCACGGTCGCGCCGTCGATCACCATCGACGACGCGGGAGATCTCATCACCGCATCCTGGACGCACGGCGTCGCGCATCCGCCGGGGTATCCCGTGTACAGCGCGCTCGCATCCGTGTTCGCGCATTGTCTCCCCCTCGGAGACGTGGCGTTTCGGTACAACCTCTTCTCCGCGGTTGCGGCCGTCGCGGCCGTCGCGGCGCTCGCGGCCCTGTGCGCGGCCGTCGCGAACAGCTGGATCGCGGGGGTCGGTGCGGCGTGGTTGTTCAGCGTCTCGCGCGGGTTCTGGTCGCAGGCGATCGTCACCGAGGTCTATACGCTCAACGTGTTGATCGTCGCGTGCACGCTGCTGTGTCTCGTCCTCTGGCGCGAGCGCCGGGATGCGCGCTTTCTCTTCGCCGCGGCGTTCTGCGTCGGCGCGGGGCTCGCGCATCACCTGTCGATCGTCGTGGCGCTTCCCGCGATACTCGCCTTCATCCTCCTCAGTCAGCGAGCGGCGCCATGGCGATGGTCGTGGCTCGCGGGTCTCGTCCCGCTCGCGCTCGTGGGACCGCTCCTGTACGTCACGATTCTCCTCACGGCCCGACTCCAGCCCGCGTACAACTTTGGTGATCCATCCACGGTGCCGCGGCTCCTCTCGCACGTGCGCGCCGATCTCTACCACTTCCTGCTCACGTCGATCGGATCGCACGAGTGGGCGCGTCGCTTTCTCGAGTTGGTCCCGGCCGTCGCGTATCCGCTCGGCTGGGCTGGCGCTCTGGTCGGGTTGATCGGCGCCGCCGTTCTCTTGCGCACGCGCTTCGCCATCGGGATCCTGTGCGCGTTCACCGCGGCGGGATACATGACGCTTGCAGCCGCCTATCGCATCCCCGACATCGCCGCGTACTTCCTGCCGATGCAGGTCATCGCCTCCCTGTGCGTCGCTGTGGCGCTGGGAGCGGTGGCGCGGTTCCTCACGCGACGCGCGCCGGCGGCGAGCGGGGCGATCGTGCTCGCAATCGCCGCGCTGTACGCCGGATCGCTGGCGGTGCGCACGTACCCGGAACTCGACACGCGCGGATCGCACCTTACGAAGAGACTTCTCGAGTCGCTCGCACGTATCGCCACCGACGACGGCCGCCGTCCCGCCACGCTCTTCACCGACGGGGACACGCAGATCTTCGGACTCTCCTACTTGCAACTCGTGGAGCGGAAGTGGCCGATGCTGCGCGTGATCGACCCGACGGATCTCGTCGGGCCGATGGTGTACGGCCTGCGGCGGGGCACGCCGGCCGGCATTCTGCACTACAACAGTCAGACCGTCCTTCGCGTGCAGGAAGCGATTCTCGACACACTGTCGCACCCGGCGTTCTTCGGCGCGCAGCCTGCCAATATTCCGCGCGGGTGGCGCCTGCAACAGGAAGGCTTGATCTTCCGCGTGGTGCGCGAGGGAGACGTCGTCGCGCCCGCGCGCGATCCGTGGCAGT
>CAZEPH010000074.1:0-9604 GCA_964514075.1 uncultured bacterium
ACAGTGACGTGACGAGTCGACGCGCGGCGGCGGTTACCTCCTCGACGGCGCAATCGAAAACCGCCTGATTCGCGCGCGAGGGCCGCGCGGCGCCACTGAGTTTGCGAACGAACTGCAGCGCGGACGCGCGAATCTCCTCCTCCGTCGCCGGCGGTTCGAAGTTCGCGAGAGTCTTGATGCTCCTGCACATCAGGGTTTCCCCGGTTCGAGGTCGAAAGTGATCGTGGCGGAAGATTCGGGTTCTCGGACGCCTCCGGCGGACGTGAACGCGCCGATGGCCGCGGCGTGACGTGGATGCGTGAGGCTCCACGCTCGCGTGCAACCGAGTGCGCGGGCGCAGCCAAGCAGCGCGTGCACCACGTCGCGCCCCACGCCACAGCCGCGATGGTCCGGCGCAACGCTGACGTCCGTGATCCACATCTCCGCGGGCGCGTCCGGGCGAATGTACCGCACGCCTGTCGCGAAGGCGATCACCGTGCCGTCCGCATCGAGACCCACCGCGATGTGATGCCGTGCGTCCTGCAGGAACTCGTGTGTCCGCGCGGGATCGACGCTGCGATCGAATACGCCGGGGGCCGCGCGCAAGAGAAGCTGCGCGTCGCCCGGTCCGAGAAGGCGAACGCGCGCATCGTGCACCAGCGGCCGTGCCATCACGAGATCGTCGTACGGCGTGCCGCCGAAGACGAACGAATGCGTCCCCCTGCGGCGGAAGCCCCACGCTTCGTAGAAGCGGACGGCGCGATGGTTGTCCTCCCAGACGCCGAGCCACATCGTACGTGCGCCGCGGCGCCGCGCTTCGGCGAGGCACGCGCGCATCAGCGCCGAACCGACGCCACTGCCGATCGCGTCTGCGATCAGATAGATACGCCACAGCTCCGCGGGCGATCGATCGGCGATACAGTCGGTCGGTGAGGCGAGGCGGAGCGCGGCGTATCCGATCGCACGCGCATCCCGTTCCGCGAGAAACACGACGATACAGTCGTTCCGCGCGTGCGTGCGCCAGTGCGCTTCCGCAAAGTTGTCCGCGATGTGTGCCTCGATGTGGGCGGGGTCGCTGTTGGTACCGTAGGCGTCGCGGAATGCGCGGGCAGAGAGCTCCGACAGGAGCGCGGCGTCCTCTGGTCCGGCGACGCGGATCTCGCAGGGGGGGAATGTCATCGGCGGCGAGTGTAGCGAATGGACGAATCTGCGGCGAGTCTGGCACTCTGCCGCGCGTGACGACTCGACGACGAAACCCCTGGCGCACGGTGAGACGGCTGTCGGCGCTCGCGTGCGGCGGCCTGTGCGTGTGGATCACGGTGCAGGTTCTCGCGCCCGACGTGGCGTCGCTCGCCGTTCGCCCTCCGTCGGAGACGAGCGTGATGCGCCAGCGCGCACACGAAGCGCGGCGCGCGGGTCGCGCTGTCCGCCGCGATTACCGGTGGGTGCCGATCGAGCGTATCTCGCCGCGCCTGCGGCGTGCGGTTCTCGTGGGTGAGGACGCGTCGTTCTATAGACACGACGGACTCGACTTGACCGAGATGAAGGAGTCCGCGCGCGTGAACTGGGAGAAGAAGCGTGTCGTCCGCGGCGGGAGCACGATCACGCAGCAACTCGCGAAGAACTTGTACCTCCGCACCTCGCGCGATCCGCTCCGCAAGGTGACGGAGGTTCTGCTGGCGATTCGCTTGGAGCGCGCTCTCAGCAAGCGCCGCATTCTCGAGGTGTATCTCAACGTGATCGAGTGGGGCGATGGCGTGTACGGCGCGGAGGCGGCGGCGCGCCGGTACTTCCGGACGTCCGCTGCGTCGCTCACGGACGCGCAAGCGGCGATGCTTGCCGCATCCATTCCGAGCCCGCGCAGGGACAACCCCGCCACGCACACGCGCCGCTTCCAGCGGCGCTATCGCACGATCTACCGCCGCATGCAACGCACGGGTTCAGTAGCCGCGCGCGCGGTCGACGACGTGCAGCAGGGAGTCGTCCGCGCGAAAGCGCGCGAGGTTGGCGAGAACCTGCGCGGCGATGTCGGGTGTGCGGGACAGTCCGGCGACGTGCGGTGTGAGACGAACGTTGGGCAGCGTCCACAGAACGTGATCCGCGGGGAGCGGCTCGCGAGAGAAGACGTCCAGCACTGCGGCTCGCGGGCGCCCCGCGCGGAGCGCGGCGATCAGATCGTCTTCGTCGATGACCGGGCCTCGCGCGACGTTGATGACGAGCGCGTTCTCGGGGAGCAGAGCGAGTTCGCGTGCGCGAATCATCCCGCGCGTGGCCTCCGTCAGTGGAACGAGAACGACGAGGTACTCTGCGGCGCGCAGGAGGTTGTCCAGCTGCCCGCGTCCGTATACGCGGTCGAACGGCGGCTCGGCCGGACGGGCGGAGTGCGCCGCACCGATGACGCGCAGTCCGGCCGCGCGCAGCAGCGCACCGACTTCGCATCCAATCGCTCCGGCGCCGAGAATTGCGGCCGTGCGTCCGGCGACATCGTGCGGATAGTACGGCTCCCAGATGTGCGCGGCCTGCGCGCGTGCGGCGCGGGCGTGGTCCTGCGCGTCGGCGAACACTGCGGCCAGAACATACTCCGCGATGGGACGCCCGAACGGGCCGACCAGACGGGTGACGCACACGTGCGGCGGCAACGACGGCGTGAGAAGGCGATCCACGCCGGCGCCCGTGGAGGCGATCCATTGCAGGCGCGGCATGCGATCGAGAAGGGACGGCGGGACGGAGAAGCTCACGAGAACGTCCACGTCGCTCAGGTCTCTCGGCAGCGAGCGTAGCGACGGCGCGAAGTCCCACCGCACGTCGGTCCACTCGCGGCTGCCGCGGCGCAAGGGTTCTTCCAACTCCGGTGCGGAGCGGGAGAGAACGAGAACTCTCACCGCGCGCGATAGAGCTGCTTGATCGCTCCCCACGTGGCGGGCTCGACCGCGGTGCTGAAGGGGATGACGACCGACGTCGTGTACACGTCGTCTCCCGTGGAGAGGAAGTTCTTGTTCGCGGCCACGCCGGACACGTACACGGTCACGGCTCCCACGTTGCTGATGGGCGACGTCCACTGCACCGTCCACATTGCGCTGGTCGCTCCCGGGAAGGTCCCGTCGTCGGTGTGATTCGCGAACGAGATGCCGGTCTGCACGTCGACGGGTATTTCCGACGTTGTGCTGGACCCGGCCGAGAGCGATCCGACGAATCCGTCGCCGGTGCCCAACACGGTGAGCTGGTATCCCCAGCGGAGCTTGTCTGCTTGAGCGAGCGACACCGTGAGATCGTACGTGTGCGCGGGAGCGTAGGTCGGTGGCGCGGTCAAGATGAGCGTGCCGCTGCCGAAGTTGACCGCGTGCCCCAGGTGGCAGTGGATACACTGTGTCTCGTCCGGCTCGCCGGGCGCACCCGACCCGCGTAGCGGAGGAGAAGTCGAGTACGACTGTGCCAGCCCCGCAGCAATGGCGATTCCGAGCGCGACGGCGCCCACAACGACGCCTCGAGTCCGACGATCCCGCATGTGTTTCCTCCGATGGTCGCTGCAGGGCGTGCCGACAACAGAGCCTGGAGGGCTCAGGGCCGTTCTGTCAATCGGGCGTGTTTGACCCGGCTGGTCTGGGTTGTTATCGTTCGACGAGGCCCGCGGGTGCAGTGTGCACGCGGCCAACCCCTCAGGCTGCTCCCCTCTGTGCGCGGTTGCCCCTCACGCGCGTTCCATTCCGTCGGTTTCACTGGAGGATCTTCCGCGCATGACGTCAGCGCGTTTCGTGCCGCCCTCGCTCGCGCGGCTGCTGGGAGTGAGTGTGGTTTCGATGGTCGGTGTCTGGTGCCCCGCGCAGGCGGCGAGCGGACCCGGCGTCACGCAGCTCACGCACCGCGTGCAGGTCGCACCCCGCGACGTGGCGCTGCGCCATGCCGACGGCGGGACGATCATCACCTTGCGCGGCGGCGTGCCCGCGGCGGATCTCGGCGCGCCCGCGATTCCGGAACTGCCCCTGACGTTGGCCATCCCCGCGGATCGCAGTGTCCTCGGCGTCCGTGCTGTCGTGGAAAGCGAGGAGGAACTCGCGCGCGACGTAACGGTCGCGCCGGTCACGGAAGTCGGCCCGGATGGTGCGCGGACCGAGCCAGTCCGTCCGGAGTGGCACCAGGGCGCAGTGCTGGAGGCGCGCGGCGAGGGTTACATGCGCGGTTTCAAGCTCGCGACGTTCGTGGTGCGCCCGGTGCGTTACGCGCAGGGACGGGTGAGCGTCGCGACGAGCGTGCGCCTCGTGGTGGAGTTGGGCGCGCGGTGGGACGACGGACCGGTGCCGCTCGTCCGCGAACGCGCGGAGACGAGCGCGGAGTCCGCGGACAGGGTGCGCCGGCTGGTCGCGAACCCGCACGACGTGTTGGCCGGGTGGCGCGCGGCGGAGGCCCAGCCCCTCGCACTGCGCGACCAGGGTGATGCGTACGCTCCCGCATCTCGCCCGACCACGGACGGCTCTACGGTGGACTACGTCATCGTGACGGTGGACTCCCTCGCCGGCGCGTTCCAAGCCTACGCGGACTGGAAGACGCAGCTCGGTCTGCAGACGGTCGTGCGGACGGTGTCGTGGGTCACCGCGAATTATCCCGGCGGCGCGGATCGCGCCGAAACGATTCGCACGTTCTTGCGCGACGCGTATCGGAACTGGGGCCTCTCGTATGTCTTGCTCGCGGGTGACGCCGCGGTGATTCCGTACCGCAGCGGCCGCACGACGTACTTCGGGGGCGACGAGATCCCCGCCGATCTGTACTTCCAATGTCTGGACGGCAACTGGAATGCGGACGGCGACTCGCTCTACGGCGAGGGCTTCGTGGATCTCACGCGCACAGGCGACGAGGTCGACCTCTACCCGGAGATCTTCGTGGGGCGCGCACCCGTGACGACAACCGCCGACGTGACCGTCTGGGTGAACAAGACCCGCGCGTACACGGAGAGCATGCCGGCGACGCTGGCGAACAAAGTGCTCTTCGCCTCCGAAGTGCTCTTCCCGTCGGACTGGAACGGCGACGGGCGCCCGGTGCAGTTGGACGGTGCATTCCTCACGGAAGACGTGCGCGCGTACTTTCCGCCGAGCGTGTCCCTCACGCGCCTATATCAAAACAACACCGCGTATCCCGGATCGCTCGCCGAGACGCTCGCCGGATTCATCGACAGCGTGAACGCGGGCTACGCGCTCATCGAGCACATGGGGCACGGGTTCCGCAACACGCTCTCGATCGGCGACGCGTCGCTCACGAACGCGCACGTGGACGCGCTCACGAACGGCGCGCGGCAGGGCGTCATCTATTCGGTGAACTGCAACTCCGCGTCGTTCGAGTTCAACTCCATCGCCGAGCGCTTCCTCCTGAACCCGAACGGAGGAGCGGTCGCGTACATCGGTGCGACGCGCTACGACTTCCCGACGACCGTGTGGGTGTACCAGACGGAGTTCTTCCGGCTGGCGTTTCACGACACGACGTTTTACTCGCTCGGACAGGCGCATGCGTTGTCGAAGGCGCCGTACGCGCCGTTCTCGTTCAACGATAACTCCCATCGATGGACGCAAATGGCGGTGATCCTTCTGGGCGATCCCACGCTGGACTTCTTTTGGCGCGCGCCACGGACCTTTTCGGCAGCCGTGCCGGCGGTGGTCGTCGGACAGCAGAGCGTCTCCGTGACGGTGACCGCCGGCGGACAACCCGTCGCCGGAGCGCGCGTGACGCTTGCGAAGACCGGCGAATCGTACGCCTCCGCGGAAACGAACGCGTCCGGCATCGCGACGGTCCCGTTTCGGCCGGCGACGACCGGCTCCGCGACGGTCGGCGTGTCCCGGCCGGGCGATCGCTCGACGGTGAGCACCTTCACGGTCGGAGCAACCCTGTTGCCCGCGCTCTCCTGGACGTCGATCACGACGCGCGACGGCGTCTCCGGATTCGGAACGGGTAACGGAGACGCGGTGCCCGATGCGGGCGAGACGGTGAGCTTGCTCTTCCCGATCAAGAACACGGGTGCGGCGACGGCCACCACCGTCACCGCGAGCTTCGCGACGAAGGATCCGCTCGTCACCGTGACCGACAGCACCTCGGCATACGGCGGCATTGCGGTGAACGTGACCGCCACGGGTGACGAGTTCCTGCTGGCGCTGGACGGCACGACGCCGGATCAGCACGAGGTGATCGGCGTGCTCACGATGCGCGATGGCTCGGGACGAGTGTGGCAGTCGCCCGTGTCGTTTGGTGTTGCGGCGCCGGCGCTCGCGATCGCCGCGCGCGCGGTGCGCGACACCATCGTTGGCGACGGCGACGGCGTGGCGGAGAGCGGCGAAGTCGTCGCGTATCGTCTCTCGCTGCAAAACCTCGGGAAGGGTGCGGCGCACGGTCTCACCGTGCATCTCAAGGCGCGCGACGCGACGACGACGATCCAAGACAGCACGCAGGTCTTTTCGGGAGACTTGCTCTCGATGCAAACCGGCACGGGCTCCGACTGGATGCGCTTCACTGTGTCGTCGGGCACCGCGCACGCGTTCATGTGCTGGGTGACGGATTGGACGGGACGCGAACTCCTGCGCCGTCCGCTCGACCTCACCGCACCCGGCACGCCGAGCAACGTCGAGGTGATCGGCAACGCCACCGACATCTCGTTCGTGTGGACGGCCGTCACGAGCGCCGACCTGTACGGATACGCCGTCTACCGGTCGAGCGTGCCGGGCGGGCCGTACGTGCGCGCCAATGCCGCTCTCGACGTCCGCACCGCGTACTATCGCGACGAGGGACTGCCGCCGTTCAGCCGATACTATTTTCGCATCTCGGCCGTGGACTCCTCGGGGAACGAGGGCGCGTTGTCCACCGAGATCACAGGGACGACCAATCCCCCCCTGCACTCCGGGTGGCCCGTGGACCTGGGGCGCAGTACGGCAGGTTCGCCGGTGTTCGCGAACGTGGACGGCTCCGTCGACGGCAGCCTGGAGATCGTCGCGGGCGCCGACCGGGTGTACGTGTTGCGCGCGGATGCCACGGAGGTGATCGACGGCGACCAGGACCCGCGCACGCTGGGTGTGTTCGCGCCAGTGGGGTTGTACTTCGCCGCGTCGTGTGGCGTGGCCGACGTCGACCTCGACGGGAAGCAGGACATCGTCGCCGCGTCGTTCAACTCCGGCGTGGCGCCTCTCGACACGACGACGATCTGGGTGCTCGACGGGACGACCGGACTCACGAAGGCCGGCTGGCCGCGCGCGTACCCGAAGTTCGGGTGGGCCACGCCCGCGATCGGGAACATCGACGCGACCGCGCAGCCGGAGATCGTCACGGCATCGGCAGACGGGTGGATGTACGCGTGGCACTTCGACGGATCGAACGTCCTCACGGCGGATGCCACCGTGAGCGGACGCTTCTCCAACATGGGATCGACGTTCACGTACACGTCGCCCGCGCTTGCGGACCTGGATCACGACGGACAGGCGGAGATCGTCATTGGGAGCAACGGCGGCGCGCTGTACGCGCTCAACGCGGACGGAACGAGCGTCTCGGGATTCCCGCGATTCTTCGGCGGCGGTATCTCGAGTTCGCCGGCGATCGCGGATCTCGGTGGGGACGGCGTCCTCGACATCGTGTTCGGGACCGCGAACAACGAATTCCACTGCGTTACGGAAACGGGCGCGGACAAGTGGGTGCGATACTTCCAGCAAGGCGGTACGAGCCGCGCGCCCTCACCCGCGATCGGCGACATCGACGGCGATGGCGCGCTGGATGTGGTCACCGCATCGACCGGCGGCGCCAGCGGCGCGCGTATCTATGCGATGCGCGGCGACACCGGTGTGGAACTCGCGGCATGGAAGGCCGCGGACCTCACGGACGGCGTGTTCTACGGGACGGGCACATCCGGCGTCTCCGAGTGCTCGCCGATCCTCGCGGACATCGACGGCAACGGTACCGTCGACGTGCTGATGGGAGCGGAGGACGGCAAGCTGTACGGCCTCACGTCCGCGGCGCAGCCGGCAGCGGGCTTCCCGATTTCGCTGCCGGGCGAAGTACGCGGTGCGCCGTCCGTGTGGGACATCGATGGCGACGGACTGAGCGAGATCGTCTACACAGGGTGGGATCAGGCGCTGTACGTGTGGGACTTGCCGGGTGCCTTCAACCAGGCGAAGGCGCCGTGGCCAGTCTTCCATCACGACGTGCGGCACACGGGCGTGGCGGGCAACCCGATCGTGCAGAACGCCGAGGGCTTCGTTCCGGTTGCCGCGTCGGTGACGCCGCGCGCTCTCTCGGTCCGATGCGCGCCGTCGCTCGTTCGCGCGGGGCGCGCCGCGTTCACGGTCACCGTGCCGAACGATGCGTTGCTCGCACACGTGCGCGTCGACGTACTGGACGTGAGCGGCCGGATCGTCGCGCAGGTGCACGATGCACCGCTTCTGCCGGGCATGCACGCGGTCCATTGGAACGATACGCGTGCGCGGGCCGGAGTATACGCGGTGCGCGTCACGCGTGGCGCACAGCACGCGACGGAACGCATCGTCGTGATGCCTTGACCGAGGTGGTGCGCCCGCCTAGTGTCCTCGCCGCGAATCTCTGACGGCGAGGAGGCGAAAATGGCGAAGGCGCAGGACGCACGTGCGGCATGCGCGAAGTGCGGGGGAACGACGGTGGACGCGAACCCCCTGACCGGTGTGGGCACGCTCTCGGTCGGTGCGCAGTTCCTGGCGCATCGCGGCGTCCCGACGCGCTGCGTGGTGTGCAGCGCGTGCGGCTACGTGGAAGTGTTCGCGGTCGACCCCGCGCGCGTCGCCGCGCGCCTGGCAGCACGGTGAGCGGTATGGAAAAGGCCTTCCTCGATGCGGTGCATGCGGCGTTCCCACCCGGGGGCGCCTCGCTCACGCTCGGCGCGCCGGTGCTCGGAGGCGAGTGCGCCCCGGAGCCGGTGGTCTCGCTCCCACTCGCGCTCGCCAACCGTCACGGGCTAATCGCCGGCGCGACCGGCACCGGCAAGACGAAGACGCTGCAACTTCTCGCGGAGCAACTTTCCGCCGCCGGCGTGCCCGTGTTCCTCGCCGACATGAAGGGCGATCTCTCCGGCATCGGCGTGGCGGGCGAGGCGAGCGATCGCGTCACGCAACGCTCTGCGTCCACCGGATATCAGTGGAGCGCCGCGGGATTCCCCGTGGAGTTCTACAGCCTCACCGGCACGACGGGCGCGCAGTTGCGCGCGACCGTCTCGTCGTTCGGCCCTCTTCTCCTCGCGAAAGTTCTGGGACTCAACGACACGCAAACGAGCGTTCTCTCGCTCGTCTTCAAGTTCTGCGACGACAAGAACCTTCCGCTCCTGGATTTCCCCGACTTGCGCAGCGTGCTGCAGTACCTCACGAGCGACGGCGAGGGCGAACTCGCCAACTATGGCGGCATGTCCAAGCAAACGGTCGGCGTGCTCTTGCGGGAGATGGTGGAGTTGGAGCAGCAGGGCGCGGGCGCGTTCTTTGGTGAACCCGAGTTCGACCTGGACGACCTACTTTGCGTGGAGCGCGACGGCCGCGGCCTCGTGAGCGTTCTCGAACTCACCGACGTGCAGCAGAAGCCCGCGCTGTTCTCCACGTTCATGATGTGGATGCTCTCGCGTTTGTACGGCGATCTGCCCGAGGTC
>CAZEPH010000075.1:0-9533 GCA_964514075.1 uncultured bacterium
CAGACGTGGCGGTGCGCGCCGTCACGAGACGCGCGGCCGACGCGCGCGCGCGCCAGGAGCGCGAGGAAGCGCTGCGCGTCGCGGTCCGCTTGGAATTCGCCGATCGCGCGCAAAGCCTGGTGCGCGCCACGGTGCCGCACGCGAAAGCGCGCATCCTCGCCGTCGACGACGAGCCCGTTGTGCTGGACAGCTTCCGCAAGATTCTCGTGCTGGACGGATTCAGCGTGGATACCGTGGAGAACGGCCCGGAGGCGCTCACGCTCCTGCGCGACACCGACTACGAGTTCGTGTTCACCGACCTCAAGATGCCGGGCATGGACGGCGTCGAGGTCGTGAAAGCCGTGCACCACATGCGACCCGACGTGGACATCGCGGTGATCACGGGCTACGGCACCATCGACACGGCGGTGGAGACGATGCAGCAGGGCGCCGTGGAGTACGTCCAGAAGCCGTTCACCGAGGACGAACTCGTCTCGTTTGCGCGGCGCCTGCTGATCAAGCGGCAGGCGCGCCTCGAGGCCGCGCGCCGTCCGCTCGTGCGTCTCACGACGCCGGACGAGGCGGACGCGTCGCGCACGTGCGAGTACGCGGTCCCGGGCGGCGCATTCGTCTCGGCGCAGCACGTGTGGGCGCGCATCGATCCCGGCGGACACGTGAAGGTGGGTGTCGATGACTTCGCACGGAAAGCGCTGGGCGCGATCGACGCGGTGTCGTTGCCGCACGCGGGCGAGTCCGTATCGGCGGGGAGCGCGCTCTTCGCACTGCGACACGGCGCGGCGACCGTGCACTGCCTCGCTCCGCTTTCCGGCACGATTGCGTCGGTCAACGACACGCTGCGCGACGGCGCCGCGAGCGTGCGCGAGAGCCCGTACGTGCGCGGATGGATCTGCGTGATCACGCCGCGCGATCTCGCGCACGACCTGGAGAGCCTGCGGATCGGCCAGCCCTTGGTGGTCTGGTATCAGGACGAAGTGGAGCGGTTCCGCGAGAGCGCGCTCACGGACGACGACACCGTCCCCGTCACGAAGTGGAGCGAGTTCGAGCGGGCGTTTCTGATGCCGTCGGCGTCGTAGAGCCGTCGCCGTCGTCGTCGTGCAGCATGCGCACGGCGGGCGTGTGCGTGTCGTCGAACTGTCCCTGTCGCGCAGCCCAGACGAACGCCGCCACGGCGGCGCCGACGATGAGCACGGCCAGCGGCAGGACGACGAACAGAATGCTCACGCCGGCCGCCGGGGAAACGGCCGCGCGAGCCACGACGACGAAATCACGGTGATCGAACTGAGGGGCATGAGAATCGCCGCGAGAAGCGGCGTGATGACGCCCGTCACCGCGAGCGTCGCGCCAACCGCGTTGTACAAGAGCGAAAACGCCAGGTTGCGCCGGATAACGTGCACCGTGTGCGCAGCGCCCTCGATCAACTCGACGAGCGGCGTGAGACCGGGATGCGCCAGGAACACGTCCGCCGCAGCGAGGCAGGCTTCCGCCCCGCCGCGCACGCCAATGCCCACGGTGGCGCGCGCGATCGCCGCCGCGTCGTTGACGCCGTCGCCCACCATGACGACGCGCCGCGTGCGTGCCGCCGCGTCGATCACGCGCAGTTTGTCCTCCGGCGTGGCACCGCCCTGACAGGCGTCCGGCTCGACGCCGAGCTCGCGCCCGATGTGCGCGACGACGCGGGCATCGTCGCCGGAGAGAATGCGCACCTCCCAGCCCCGCGCACGCAACGTGTCGAGAGCGTCGCGCGCCTCCACGCGCACGCAGTCGCCGAACGCGGCGCGGGCGACGTGCATGCCGTCCACGCTCACGTGCACCGGGGTCAACGTGCGCGCGCCCGCGTCCGCGATCGTCTCCGGGCGGACGCCCACGAACGCGGGGGACCCCACGAGGATCTCCCGTCCGCGCACGACACCGCGAATGCCGCCCGGCGCGTGCGTCACGCTGCTCGCCGGCTCGGCGCGCACGTGCGGCCACGCCGCACGGAATCCGGCGGCGATCGGGTGCGGCGAGTGTTCCTCGAGCGCGAGTACGAACGGGCGCACCCAGTCGGGACCGTCCCAGCTCGCGAGTGTCGTGCGTCCCTCCGTGAGCGTACCGGTTTTGTCGAGATACAGAACGCCGGGATGCGCGAGCGCTTCCATGGCCGCGCCGCCTTTCACGAGGATGCCGGTGCGCGCAGCTTTCCCGATGGCGACCGTAATTGCGAGCGGCGTGGCCAGGGCGAGCGCACACGGGCACGTGACGATGAGCAGCGCGATCGCGTTGTCGATCGCGGAGGCGCCGCTCGTGCGCGCCCACCACACGTACGTGGCCGCCGCCAGCACGAGAATCACTCCGACGAACACTGCGGCGACGCGATCCGCGAGCTGCGCCGCCGGGGCGCGCCGGCGCGCAGCCGCATCCACCTCTGCGACGAGCCGGCCGACACGGCTCGCCTCGCCCGCTTGCTCGACGCGCACGCGCACGGTGGACGTGCGGTTCACCGTACCCGCGTACACGACGTCTCCCGCCTGCGCATCCACGGGACGTGTCTCGCCGGTGAGCAGCGAGAGATCGAACGAGGATCGTCCCTCCGCAATCTCGCCGTCGGCCGGCACCGTTTCGCCGGGACGCACTTCCACGAGCATGCCGGGCACGAGCGCTTCCGCCGGAACGTCGCGCGTCGCGGCACCGTCCTCCACGAGACGCGCCGTCGACGGCGAGAGCGAGTGCAACAGCTCCGCCGAGTCCGTCGCGCTGCGGTGCGCGCGCTGTTGCAGGTAGCGTCCGACGAGCAGCAGGAACACGAGGAGGCCGAGACCGTCGAAATACACGGGTCCGCGATTCACGAACGTGTTCCAGGCGCCGCGCGCGTAGCCCGCGGCGAGCGCCACGGCGATCGGCACGTCCATGTGCAGCGCGCGCTGCCGCAGCGACGTCCACGCGCCGCGGAAGAACACGCGTGCAGGCCAGATCATCGACGGCGTCACGAGCACGAGACTCGTCCAGCGGAAGAACGTCTCGTACGCCGCCTCCATCCCACTGAACCAGCCGCTGTACAAGGCGAGTGCGAGCAGCATCACGTTCACGCCGATCGCACCGGCCACGCCGATGCGAGCGAGCATCGCGCGATCCTCGGCGCGGCGGAGCGCCGCCGCACCCATCCCGCGATACGGACGCGGGCGATACCCGAGCGTGTCCAGAAACTGCGCGATGTCCGACAGCGACGTCTCCGCGTCGATCCACGCGAGGCGCACGAGCGAACGGCCCACGTCCAGCTCCGCACGCAGGACGCCGGGGATCGCGAGAGGCACGCGTTCGACGAGCCATACGCACGACGCGCAGTGGACGCCCTCGAGATACAACGTCGTGTGGACGGCGCCGCGCTGCCCCGCGAGCGGCCGCACGTACAGGTCGCGAAAAGCCGGATGATCGAACTCCTCGAAGCGCTTGCCGCTCGGCGTGACCGCGACCTCCCGCTTCTGCGGAAGCTGGTAGTACCGGTCGAGCCCCGCCTCGTGGATCACCGCGTAGGCCGTGGCGCATCCAGCGCAGCAGAACCGCATCGCGTCGTCGCTCGCACGGCGCGCGTGCGGCACGGTCAGGCCGCAGTGCGTGCAGGTGGCCGGTGCGGTGAGAGCGGCAGCGGAGTGTGGGGGCGTCATCGCGTGACCGGCTCGTGTGTCGCGCAGTGTTCGCAGGCCGTGGGGTGGAACTTCCCCGCCATCGTGAGCAGACCGAACGCGATCAGCACCCCCGCGGTCGCGAGCGGCGCGCGGCGGCGCAACGGAACGAGCACGCGCTGCGCGACGGTACCGAGACCCCACATCACCGGAACCGTGCCGAGCCAGAAGGCGGCCATGACGAGCGCACCCGAGAGCACGTCCGCGGTGCCCGCCGCGATCGCGACGAACGCGTACAGGAATCCGCAGGGCAGAAGCGTCGTGAGGAGTCCCATCGCGAACGCGCGCGCAACGGCCGACCGGGCGCGCACCGCACGCAGCGCGCGCGCGAGGATCGCACCGCCGGTGGAGGCGGCGCGCGCATCACCTGCGAACCACCGCACACCCGCCACACGCGCGAGGCTGACGCCGCCCCACAGGATCATCAGTGCGCCCGCGACGAGCGCCGCGGCGCGGCTCACGCCCGCCAGCGCACCAAGGCGATCGAGACGCGCGCCGATGAGAGCGGCCACTGTACCGAGCGTCGCGTACGAGAGAAGGCGCCCGCCGTTGTACGCCGCGTGCGCGCGCCACGACGGGGCGCGCGGGGCGTCGGCGCCGGCGTAGAAGCACACGAAGCCGCCACACATTCCCGCGCAGTGCGGGCTGCCGGCGAGCGCACCGGCCAGAACGCTCGCGACGAGCGGTGCGATCATCCGCGGCCGCCGTGCGGGACGACGTCGTGGCGGAGCGAGTGCACGAAGACCTCGGTGCCGCGCGTCACGGCCACGCGAAACTCCCACATCCCCGCGTGCCGGAGCGGGAGATCCACCGCGTACGCCCCGCCGGTCTCGCTCGCGAGCGGCGCCGTGAGACGGCGCGCGGCATCTCGGTTCGTGATGGCTTCGATGCGGGCGCGCGCATCGCGAACCGGGCGCCCCGCGCGATCACGCACGAGAACGCGGACGCGTGCGGTGCCGCGCTCGTCGAGCGCGCTCGTCTCGACGTCCACGTTCCACCCGAGCGCCGCGCTCGCGCGGGCACGCGCTGCCGTGGAATCCCACTCCACGGCCTTGCGGTAGTAGTTCGGCTCGACGACGGCGCCGTTCCGTCCACCGGCGAGGCGCATCAGCGCGACGTTCGCGAGCACCGTCACGCCGAGGGCGACCGCGATCGCGACGGGCCACGCTTTCTCCGCGCGCACGCGCTACCTCCTGTCGCCCGGTCCGACGAGTTCATAGAGGATCGTGCCGGTGTACGCAGCACCGTCCGTCACGCGGAACGTCACCGGCATCTCGTCGTCGTGCATCATGTCAGGCGGGAGGGTAACAAAGGCCGTGGTCGTCTGCGTCTTGCCCGCGGCCACGGGTAGAGGATTCTGCGGCGCGATGAGCGTCGCGCCGGGCGCCCCGTCGAGCGAGAGACGGTACGGTCGGAGAACGCTCCCGCGGTTCGTGATCTTCACGAGCACCTGGTTGGTCACGCTGCCGTCCGGCTGCGTCGTGTAGGGTGCGCCGGGCGCGCGGAGAATCGTCACGTCCGTGTCCGTGCGCGTGGAGAGGAAATACACAAAGAGACCCACCGTCACGCACAGCACGAGCGGATACAGCACGAGGCGCGTGCGCAGCAGTCCGGAGCGCCTGCGTTCGAGGGCGTCACGGTTGGTGTAACGAATCAGCCCGAGCGGTTTGCCGACCTTCGCCATCACGTCGTTGCACGCGTCGATACACTGCGTGCAGTGGATGCACTCCATCTGCAACCCGTCGCGAATGTCGATGCCCGTGGGGCATACGATCGTGCAGCGGGCGCAGTCCACGCAATCGCCCGCGCCCTCGCGCGCCTTCCCCTTGCGCCGCGGTTCGCCGCGCTGCGTATCGTACGCGACGATGATCGACCGGCGATCCAGGAGCACCGACTGCAACCGCCCGTACGGACACGCCACCAGGCACGTCTGCTCGCGGAAGTAGGCGAAGTCAAAGAACACGAGCGCGGTCGTGCCGAGCATCACGAGGAACGACGTGGGGTGATGGATGGGCGACTGCCGCACCCAGCGCGCGAGTTCCTTCACACCGACGAAGTACGCGAGAAACGTGTGCGCGAGGAACATCGCGAGCACGAGAAACACCGCCCACGTGAGGAGGCGCCGCCAGTGCACGCGCCCGCGCTCGTCGAGGGCGCGCGTGCCCGCGGGGCCGCCTTCGATCCAATACTCCAACGGGCGGAAGAGCCACTCCGTGTACACCGTCTGCGGACAGGCCCACCCGCACCACACGCGCCCTGCGAACGCCGTCACGAGGAAGATCGCGATGAGAATGCTCACGAACAACAGCATGAATAGGATGGTGTCCGTGGGCAGGAACGTCGCGCCGAAGAGCGTAAACGTCCGTCGCGGCAGATCCAGGAGGATGAGCGGCTTCCCGTTCATCTGAATGTACGGGATCAAGAAGAACACCAGCATGAGCACGTACGCGAGGACGCGGCGCTTCTTCCACAGGGCGCCGTGCTCGGGGCGCGGACGCAGCCACCGGCGCGACCCGTCGCGGTTCAGCGTCGAGAGAACGCGTTCGGGGGCTTCGAGAAGAACGGGCGCGTCAGGCATGCATCACTGTGCGTCTCGCAGCGTGCCCTGCGGTGCTTTGGGGTCCGGGGGACGCGTCCCGTGCAACGTGAGCACGTACGCGACCACGTTCGTGACGTGATCCGGTTTGAGTGTTTGTCCCCATGCGGGCATTCCTTTGTCGAGCACGCCGTTGTTCACGGTCAGCCACACGCTGTCGGGCGCCGCACCGTGGATCCAGTAATCGTCGGCGAGGTTCGGGCCGATGTTGCCGCCGCCGTCCGCACGGTGACAGAGAGCGCACGACGTGGCAAACGTCTGCTTGCCGCTTTCCAGGGCCGAGCGGTCCTCGCGCGCGGCGAGAATCGTCGCGGCCCCCGGCGCGGTGGACGGTCCTCCCGGTTCGCCGTACTTCGCACGCGCCGCGGCGATGTCGGCTTCGTAGTTCGCGACGCGCCCCTTTCCGCTTCCGACGCCCGGAATGACGTTGAGCCAGTACGCCACGCCCCATGCCACGCTGACGTAGAAAATGTACAGCCACCAGCGCGGCATCGGATTGTCGTATTCCTCGATGCCGTCGTAGGAGTGGCCGGGCTCGAGCAGTTCATCGTGTCCCGTGCGAGCGCTCATCGTGTGACTCCTCGACCTGCGGGTGTCTCCGTGCCGTCGTCGAACGGCAGGTGCCGGTTGCGCTCCATCTCGTCGCGCCGTCCGCGCGCGAACGTCCGCCACGCGATCGCGCAGAAGGCGACGACGAACAGCACGAGCGCGACGATCGCGTAGATCGTGTGTCCGGAGTGACTCATCACGTCGGTCAGCGTCATGGCGCCAGTGCCGCGACCGTGGTGCTGAGGCGCACGTCGCTCCCCAGTCGTTGCAGGTACGCGACCATCGCAAGAATCTCGCGATCGGTCAGGCCGGTGGGGCCGCCTTGCTCGACGATCTTCTTCGACACCTCCGCCGCCTGCGCGCGGGCGAGGTCCTCCGCGCGCGCCTGTGTGTCCGCGTCGTACGGCACGCCGAGACGCGCCATCACGCGCACGCGCCGGCCGATCACGCTGTAGTCGAGCGGCGATTGCAGCATCTCCGGATACGCCGGCATGATGGAGTGGGGCGTGATCTCCCGCGGGTTCAGCATGTGTCGCACGTGCCACAGTTCGCTGTATTTCCCGCCCTCGCGCGCGAGGTCCGGGCCGATACGGCGCGACCCCCACAGGAACGGGTGATCGTTCACGAACTCGCCCGGCTTCGAGTACTCGCCGTAGCGCTCCGTCTCGTGACGCAGCGGGCGGATCATCTGCGAGTGGCAGTTGAAGCACCCCTCGCGAATGTAGATGTCGCGTCCCACCAGCTCGAGCGGCGTGTACGGTTTCACCGCCGCGATCCGTGGCACTTTCTCGTGTAGGAGGAACACGGGGATGATCTCGAACAACGACGCCACGACCACCGCGAGCACCGTCAGCACGGTGAACGTGAGCGGCAGGCCCTCCCAGCGGCGGTGCCAGCCCGCGGCGGTGAACCGCGCCCACGCATTCCCGGCGACGGTCCGGACGCCCGCTCCGGCCGGTGCGAGCGTCGAGAGCGGTGCGGCCTGCACGACCGGCACGTCATAGCGCGCCGGACGCGCCTGCCACGTGCGGAGCAGGTTGTAGCCGCCGATCAGCACACCGACCACGTACAGCGTCCCGCCGACGGCGCGCATCCAGTACATCGGCATCAGCTTCATCGTCGTCTCGATGAACTGCGGGTACTGCAAGCGGCCCGTTTCGTCGAACGCGCGCCACATGAGCCCCTGCGTGAGTCCCGCGCTGTAGATCGCCGCCGCGTAGAAGATGATGCCGAACGTGGCCAGCCAGAAGTGCACTTCCGCGAGCTTCTTGCTGTGCAGCGGCGCTTGGAAGATGCGCGGTGCGAGCCAGTAGAACATGCCGAAGCTGAGGAGCCCATTCCACCCGAGAGCGCCTGTGTGCACGTGCGCGATGATCCAGTCTGTGTAGTGCGCGAGCGCGTTCACGGACTTCACCGAGAGCATCGGGCCCTCGAACGTGCTCATGCCGTAGGCGGTGATCGCCACGACGAAGAACTTGAGCACCGGATCGTCCACGACCTTGTGCCAGGCGCCGCGCAGCGTGAACAGGCCGTTGATCATCCCGCCCCAGGAGGGCATCCAGAGCATCACCGAGAACAACATGCCGAGCGTGGACGCCCACTCCGGCAGCGCCGTGTAGTGCAGGTGGTGCGGTCCCGCCCAGATGTACATGAACACGAGCGTCCAGAAGTGCAGAATGGAGAGCCGGTAGCTGAAGACGGGACGCTCCGCCGCCTTCGGCAGGAAGTAATACATGAGACCGAGGAACGGTGTGGTGAGGAAGAACGCCACCGCGTTGTGCCCATACCACCACTGCATGAACGCGTCTTGCACGCCGGCGTAGATCGAGTAGCTCTTGAACGGGCCGGCCGGCATCGAGAGGTTGTTGAAGATGTGCAAGATCGCAACCGTGACGATGGAGGCGATGTAGAACCAGATCGCCACGTAGAGGTGCCGCTCGCGCCGCTTGGCGATCGTCCCGAACACGTTCACCGCGAAGATCACCCACACGATCGCGATCAGAATGTCGATCGGCCACTCGAGTTCGGCGTACTCCTTCGCCTGGGTGAAGCCGAGCGGCAATGTGAGGGCGGCGCACACGATGATCAGCTGCCAACCCCAGAAGTGCAGATTGCTCAAGGTATCGCTGAACATGCGCGCCTTGAGCAGACGTTGCGTCGAGTAGTAGGCGCCGCAGAAGAACGCGTTCCCGCCGAACGCAAAGATCACCGCGTTCGTGTGCAGCGGGCGCAACCGCCCAAACGTGAGATACGGCGCAAGGTTCAGCGACGGCAGGGCGAGTTGCAGCGCGATGAACAACCCCGCCAGCATTCCCACCGCGCCCCACACGACGGACGCCGTGAGGAACTTGCGCACGACGGCGTCGTCGTACGAGAACGATTCCATGTGTGCGTTCATCCTGCATCCTCGGAGTGGTGCGGAGACGCGGGGCCGGGCCGGCACACTGCGGGCCTCGGTCCGCTGACGCGGTAGGCGAAGAACCCGGGGACACTACCCGCGCGGAGGATGCGGGGGCTAGGGGTCGACGTGCGGATGGGTCAAAAGTAGCAGAAGCCCCCTAGAGAGCGCGCGACAACCAGTGCATCACGTTGAGTGCGAATTGGCGATTGTCGTTGTCCGGCAGGTTCATCCCGAAGCGCTGACGCCGGCTGACCTGTGCGGTGAGTGCGGCGGCCTCCCCCATCACGACGACGCGACCCGACCCGTACGACAGCGCGACGCACTGCGC
>CAZEPH010000076.1:0-9497 GCA_964514075.1 uncultured bacterium
GAGGGTGGAGACGTCGCGCACGCCGCCCGCATCGCGCCAGGCGGCCACGACGCGCGCGGCATCGGAGATCAGGCCGTCCACCAGCGTGAGTTCCGCGCCGAGGAGCCGCGTCAGGCGCAGGAAGGGCGCGGGCACATCGCGCGGCAGGACGACGCGCGCGGTGACGCCGGCGGCCGCGGCATATGCCGCGAGCGCGAGTCCCGCATTCCCGGCCGAAGGAACGGCGAACACGCGCGCCCCCGCCGCGGTCGCGCACGTGACGGCCATCGCCAGCCCGCGCGCCTTGAACGATCCCGTGGGATTGGGCGATTCGTCCTTGATCCACACCGCTCCGCAGCGCAGTGCGCGCGCGAGACGCGGCGCCGGAATGAGAGGCGTCGTGGCTTCGCCCAATTCGACGCGCGCGCTCGGGTCAACGGGCGGGAGCATCTCCGCGAAGCGCCACAGGCCGCGCGGACGATCGCGCAGCGATGCGCGAGTCAGTGTTGCGCCGGCGCGCGCGGTGTCGTACGCCGCGAACAACGGTCCGCCGCACGCACAATGCGAGGCGAGCCCGTCGTACGCGCGCCGCGTTCCACACCGCGGGCACTCGAGGTGCGACAGCGTGCTGGTCACGGCTCGCACAATAGGGAGTCGCGCGAACGCGCGTCAACGCGTGGACGGCGCGGGCGCCGAGACGGTATGGTGCCGCGCCATGCATCGTCCCCCGACCGCCCGCGCCCCGCGCGTGAGCGACCGTGCTGCGCAGCTCCTGCGCGCGCACCTCACGTCGTTCGATGCGTCGCGTCATCGTCTCTCCGATCCCGTGGATCTCGTGCATCGATTCACCGATGCGCGGGATCGCGAGGTGGTGGCGCTGCTTGCGAGCGCGCTCGCCTTCGGCCGCGTCGCCGGCATACGCGCGAGCGTAGAGCGTGTCTTGGACATTCTCGGGCCGCGCCCCGCGCGTGCGCTGCGCGCCCTCGATTCGCGAGCGGAGCGCGTGGCGCTCTCCACGTTCAAGCATCGCTGGTGCACCGGCGACGACGTGATCGCCCTCCTCATCGCCGCGCGCCGCGCGATGGCCGAGAGCCGCACGCTCGAGCGCTTCTTCGCTGAGGGGGACGACTCGCGCGATCCCGACACCCACGCGGCCCTCGCGTCGTTCTTTCGCCGGCTCGCGCAGCGCGCGGGAGTGGACGCGCGGCGCCCCCGCTCGCGCGGCCTCGAGTTCCTCCTGCCGCGTACCGCGGGACCGAGCCCGCTGAAACGCGGGCACTTGTTCCTGCGATGGCTCGTGCGGCCCGCCGACGGCATCGACCTCGGCGTGTGGACGCGCGTCGATCGCGCGCGCCTTCTGGTTCCGCTCGACACGCACGTGGCACGCATCGCGTTCAATCTCGGATTCACGACGCGCCGCACGGTAGACGTACGCATGGCGCGCGAGGTCACGTCCGCGCTACGCGTGCTCGATCCGCGCGATCCCCTGCGCTACGACTTCGCGCTGTGCCACATCGGCATCAGCGGGGAGTGCCCCTCGCGACGGCGTGACGAGGTGTGCGTGCACTGCGCGATGCAATCGCTCTGCGTGCACTGGGGAGACGGGACGCAAACGCCGCGCACCGCGGGATGACCGCGAGCGCGGCGTGCCGTGCACGCGGCGCGTTACGGCAGGTCGAACGTGTACATGCCGGTGATCGTGATCTCCGGGATGTCGCCGACACCGAAGGACAGCTCGCCGGCGAGACCGTGGCTCCGCACGCCGCCGCCGAGATTCAATCCGAACTCCGTGTTGTCCGCGTTCCCCGCCTCGTAACGCACGAAGCTCACGCCGCCCACGGGGTAGAATTCCAGGGGCTGCCGCGAGCCCACCACGAACGGGTACCGGAGGTTGCCGTTCAGGCGCACGATCGTGAGGTCGTTGTCCCCGAATCCCACCTCGATGCTCGGCTCCATCTCCAATCGCGGCGCATCTGCCCACAGGTGCAGGAAGTTCAGGTGCATGCCGATGTCGAATGTCCCCGGATCGGAGGTGAATCCGCTGCGAATCCCCCAGACCGTTCGCGGCTCCGCCTGCGCCGACGAGGCACCGCCGCCGATGACGGCCGCCACGGCGGCCGAGAAGGCGAGTTTCTTCCACACGATCATTGCATGTTCCTCCAGATGAACGGGACGATCGAACGCAGGACGGCGTCCATGGATGAGTCCGCAGGTACGCGGCAGTGTAGCGACACGCACGCGATCGGGACAGGCTGAAGCTCGCCGCTCTTGACCCTGCCGCGAGCACGCTGCTACTGTCTTACTAACGACCCCCTACCTCAGGATTCAACATCCGGAGACTCTGCCCAACGAGAGTTGCTAGTGCTTGAGCGCCCGTTCTCACACGAATGGACGTGTCGCACCGTACAAGACGCCCCTCGTACGACCTGAGGCTGCCCGCACCGCGGGCGACATCGCAGTTTTTCGTGATCATCTTTCTAGAGGAGATTCATTCGTATGACCTGGACGGTCCGTCCTCGGTTCCGGTGGTCCATGGCGCTTTCGCTCCTCGTCGCGTGCGGGGTGGCCGCGTCTTCTCCCCTGCACACGGCGCACGCGGCCGCCGATGCCGGGAGCTTCGTCCTCACGCACCGCGTGCAAATCGCACCGGGCGACGTGGTGCTGGGCGATGCACCGGCGAGTCTCGGCGCGGGTCTCACGACGATCGCGCTCCGCGGCGCTGCGCGCGCGACGGATCTGGGGACGCCGGCCATTCCGGAATTGCCCGTGACGCTCGTCATCCCCGCCGACCGCAGCGTCGTGCGCGTGCGCGCCATCGTGGAGAGCGAGCAGGACATCGCCCGCGACGTCACCGTCGCTCCCGTGATGGAAGCCGGTCCAGCCGGCCTGCGCGTCGATCCTGTCCGCCCGACCTGGAAGCAGGGCGCGGTCGCGGAAGCGCGCGGTGAGGGCTACCTGCGTGGATACAAGCTTGCGTCGTTCATCGTGCGTCCGGTGCGCTATGCGAACGGACGCGTGAGCGTGACGACGAGCGTGCGTCTCGAGGTCGAACTGGGCGCGCGGCGTGACGACGGGCCCGTGGCGCTGTCGCGCGAACGTGCGGAGACCAGCCAACAGGTCGCGGGCATGGTTCGCCGCCTCGTCGCAAATCCGAGTGCGGTGAGCGACGGCTGGCGTGCCGCGCAACCGAATGCCGTGCGGGATCGCGGCGAGGCCTACATCCCGACGTTCCGGCCCACCACCGACGGGTCCGCGGTGGATTACGTCATCGTCACCGTCGACTCGCTCGTCCCGGCCTTCCAAACGTTCGCCGACTGGAAGACGCAGCTTGGCTTGCAGACCGTGGTCCGCTCTGTGTCCTGGATCACCGCGAACTACCCCGGCGGTGCGGACCGCGCGGAGACGATTCGGACATTCATCCGCGACGCCTACCAGAACTGGGGCACCACGTTCGTTCTCCTGGGTGGAGACGCGCCGGTTGTGCCGTACCGCGCCGGCAAGACGACTTATTACGGCAGCGAGGACATTCCCGCCGACCTGTACTTCCAATGCCTCGACGGCAACTGGAACGCCGACGGAGACTCGCTGTACGGCGAGGGGTTCACGGACAGCTTGGTCACACCGGGCGACTACTGCGACCTATACCCCGAGGTGTTCATCGGACGCGCGCCGGTCAACTCGATCGCGGAAGTGAACACGTGGTTCTCGAAGAACAAGCAGTTCGCGGAGAGCGCGCCGGCGGACTTCGCGACGAAAGTTCTGTTCGCGTCCGAGGTGTTGTTCCCGTCGACGTGGACCACGCCGGGGCAGCCCATTTCGCTGGACGGCGCGACGCTGACGCAGGATCCGTACAACATGCTGCCCGCGTCGATCACCGCGGACCGCTTGTATCAGAACTACACGCAGTGGCCGGGCAGCGTGCAGGAGACGAAGCAGGAGACGATCAACCGCCTCAACAGCGGCTACATGTTCGTCGAGCACATGGGGCACGGGTATCGCAATACCCTCTCCGTGGGCGATAACGTGCTCACGAACCCGGACATCGACGGCCTCACCAACACGTTGCGGCAGGGCATCGTGTACTCGGTGAACTGCAACTCCGCGTCCTTCGAGTTCAACTCCATCTCCGAACGCTTCATGATCGACAGCAACGGAGGGGCATGCGCGTACATCGGTGCGACGCGCTACGACTTCCCGACGACCGTGTGGGGCTATCAGAACCAGTTCTTCTCGAGTCTCTTCCAGGACTCCGTATACACGCTCGGCCAGGCGGAAGATCTGTCCAAGACTCCGTTCGTGCCGTTCTCGGTCACGGACAACTCACACCGGTGGACGCAGTTCGCCATCGTGCTCCTGGGTGATCCGTCGATGGACGTGTACTGGCGCTCGCCGCGCACGTTCTCCGTGAGCGTTCCGCCGATCACGATCGGACAGGGCAGCGTGACGATCACGGTCACCGCGGGCGGCGTCGCCGTGCCGGGCGTCACGGTCACGCTCTCCAAGGCGAATGACGCGTACGCGCGCGGCGTCACCGACGGCGCGGGGCAAGTGACGCTGGCGTTCAATCCGTCCACCACGGGCAGCATGACGGTGGGCGTGTACTCGAAGAGCGACTACGCGAAGATCACCACGGTGAACGTGCTCTCTTCTCTGCCGCCGTACCTGGATGCTCAGGCGATCACGGTGCGCGACGGCATCACGGGTCTCGGCAGCGGCAACGCGGACGGCGTCGCCAACCCGTCGGAGACGATCGACCTGCTCGTGCCGCTCAAGAACACCGGCGGCAGCGTGTCGTCGAGTGTCACGGCCAGCTTTGCGACCTCCGATCCGTACGTCACGATCTCGGACAGCACGTCGACGTACGCCACCGTGATCTCGAACCAGACGATCAACGGCGACGGCTTCGTGTTTGCGATCGATGCGCTCACGCCGGACCAGCACGTCGTGAGCGGCACGCTCACCGTGCGCGACTTCGCGGGGCACGTGTGGCAGAACCCGCTCGTCGTCAACGTCGGCGCGGCGCGGCCTGTGATCGTCACACGCACGGTGCGCGACACGATCATCGGCGACGGAGACGGCGTGCCGGAGACGGGCGAAACCGTCGCGTATCAACTCAAGCTGCAGAACCTCGGCGGCGGCGCGGCGCACGATCTCACGCTGCACGCGAGCCCGATCACGTTCAACGTGGACCTGCAGGACAGTTTGCAAGTGTTCGCGACCGACGTCCCGGCGAACGGCGGCACGGGCGCGGGCAACGACTGGTTCCGCTACCAGGTGTTCGCGGGCGGCATTCAGAAGTTCATGGTGTGGGCGACGGATCCGTCGGGTCGCGAGTACTTCCGCCAACCGGTGGACCTCTCCGCGCCCGGCCAGCCGCTCAACCTCGATGCGCTCGGCAGCTCCACCGACATTTCGCTCTTGTGGACGGCCGTCGGATCGACGGACTTGTACGGATACAACGTCTACCGCTCCACCGACTCGCTCGCCGGCTACGTGAAGGTCAATAACTACATCGACATCCGCACGGCCTACTACAAGGACGAGGGATTGCCGCCGTTCGCGCGCTACTACTACAAGGTCGCGTCGGTGGACTCCTCCGGCAACGAATCGATTCTCTCGCGCTACATCTCGTCGACCACGAACCCGCCGATACACGCGGGATTCCCCGTGGACTTGGGACGCGGCACACCGTCGTCGCCGGTCATCGGGGACATCGATGGCGACGGCGTCCTGGACATTGCGGTCGGCGCGGACCGCGTGTACGCGTTGCACGCGGACGGCACGGAGTTGCGCGACGGCGACCTCGAGCCGCGCACGCTGGGTATCTGGGCGAACGTGGGGGTGTACTTCGCCGCCTCGGTCGGGCTCGACGACCTCGATCACGACGGTCACATCGACGTGGTCGCCGCATCGTTCAACTCGGCTCCCTCGCCGCAAGACACGACGACGATCTGGGTCTTCGACGGCGTCACGGGCGCCACGAAGCCGGGATGGCCGCACGCGTACCCGAAGTTCGGATGGGCGACGCCCGCCATCGGCGACATCGACGGCGATGGATTCAACGAGATCGTCACGGCGTCGTCCGACGGATGGCTCTACGCGTGGAACGGAGACGGCACGAACGTGCGCACCGTCGATCTCACCGTGAGCGGCCGCTTCTTCGACATGAACCCGGGAGCGTCGTTCACGTACACGTCTCCCGCGCTCGCGGATATCGATCACGACGGCAAGATGGAGGTCGTGATCGGCGCGTCGGGCATCGGCGGCACGACGAAGCTGCACGTGCTGAACGAGGACGGCACCGAGGTCGCGGGCTTCCCGACGACGTACGGCGGCGGCATCTCCAGCTCGCCGGCGATTGCGGATCTGGACAACAACGGGACGCTCGAGATCGTGTTCGGCACGGCGGACAACCAGTTCCACTGCGTGAACGAAACGGGCGGACCTGACAAGTGGACGCGCTTCTTTCAGCAGTTCGGGAGCAGTCGCACACCTTCGCCCGCGATCGGCGACATCAACAAGGATGGCATCCTCGACGTGGTGACCGCAGCCACGGGCGGATCGCCAACGCCGAAGGTCTACGCGATGCGCGGCGACAACGGCGGCGACATCTTCACGCCGGTGTTCTACGGCACGGGGACGACGTCCGTGTCGGAGTGCTCGCCGATCCTCACCGATCTCAACGGCGATACGTTCCCGGACATTCTCCAGGGCGCGGAGAACGGCAACCTGTACGGATGGCTGCACAACGGCCAGCCCGCACCGGGCTTCCCGATCTCGCTCCCGGGTGAAGTGCGCAGCTCGCCCCTCGCGTGGGACATCGACAACGACGGTCTCACCGAGATCGTGTACGCGGGATGGGACGCGACGCTCTACGCGTGGGACTTGCCGACGCCGTTCGCGCAGTCTTCGTCGCCGTGGCCCATGTTCCACCACGACGTGCGTCACACGGGTCTCGTAACGACGCCGTTCCTCACCGCCGTGGGTGACAACGTGGCGCCGGGCCTCGACGCGGCGGTGCTCTCGCTCGCGCCGAGCGCGCCGAACCCGTGGCGCGGCGTCACGACGATCTCGTTCGTTGTGCCCGCGTCGCAGGCGAACGCACAGGCCACATTGCGCGTGTTCGACGCAAGCGGCCGCGGCGTCGCGACGCTGGTGAACGGTCCGATCAGCGCGGGTCGCCACGACCTCACGTGGTCCGGATGGACCGACGCAACGGGGGAGCGCGCGCGGTCGGGCGTGTACTTCTACCGCTTGCAGGTGGGCGACGCAGTGCTCACGCGCCGCACCGTGATCCTGCCGTAGAGAGGCGTCACACACGCTGAGAGCCCGCGGCTCCTTCCGAGCCGCGGGCTCTCGCCATTTGCGCGGTGCCCTGTTACGCTGGACGGGCCGCATCGCACCGCTCGCTGCCGATTCCCGACACTTTCTTGCAGGAGGACTCTTCATGCGTCGCCACTCCCCGGCGTCCGCGCTGCTGCTCGGCGCGCTCGCACTCAGCGCCGCGCCCGCGTTCGCCGCGCCGCGTACCAGCTTGCCGCCCGTCATCGGTCACGACGCCGACGGCGACGCCAAGCCCACCGACTACGTCCCTGCGTGGGAGCCGCCATTCCTCGCGACGGACGCGCTCGTGCCCGCGAACATCAACGTGTCCAACCGCACCGCGCCGCAGAGCGAAACATCCATCGCCGTGGATCCGACGAACGCGAATCACATCCTCGCGTCCTCGAACGATCTCGGCACCACCGCCGGAGTGTTCGAGTCGTTCGACGGCGGCGTGACGTGGACGCGCAGCACGTTCGGTTCGAGCGGGTTCTGCTACGACACGTGGGTCGACTTCAACTTGGCCGGCGACGCGTTCATCGCGTACGAGTGCAGCAACCAGTCGATCGCGTACAAGAACGCGGGATCGTCCGTGTGGTCGGCGATCAACGGGATCAGCGGCGCGGGGTCGTTCCCGGACCGTTCGATGTGCACGGTCGACAAGACCGGCCTGGGATTCACCGGCAGCGTGTACATCGCGTACGACGACGCGAGCGCGAACAACGCCGCGTACGTGCTCTACTCGCGCACCGGGAAGGGCGGATGGACGCGCAGCCCGAAGATCAACGGGAGCGGCTCCACCATCGGCGTGAACGCGTGCGTCGGACCCGACGGGACGGTCTATGCATTCTGGGAGGACTTCCCGAACCGCAAGCTGTGGGTCGACAAGTCCGTGAACGGCGGCGTGTCGTGGAGCACGGACGTTCTCGTGCACAACTACCGCATGGACACCACGCCCTTCAGCATTTCGATTCCGCCGCAGAACCAGCGCGGCGTCGCGCCCATGCCGTACAGCGCCACCGCGTTGAGCGGTCCATTCACCGGTCGCGTGTACGTGACGTACCTCGACACCAAGTCCGGGCTCACGGGCGAGACCGGCATCTACCTGCGCTACAGCGACACGTCCGGCGCGACGTTCTCCGCGGAGAAGAACCTGCTCGCTGCGTCGTCCTATCCCGTGACGTATTGCTTCCAGCCGCAGATCGCCGTGATGAACGACGGCACGGTGTGCGTGAGCTTCTACGTGAGCGGCGGCGCGGCCAGCAAGAAGACGCGGCAGGTTGCAGTGTTCTCGCACGACGGCGGCGACACGTGGACCGACCTGCAACTGGTCGCCGACACGAACTCCGACGAAACCGCCGCCGGACACGACGGCAACCAGTACGGCGACTACCAAGGCGTGGCCGCGGCGCCCACGGGTTTCTGGGTGACGTGGACGGACTCGCGTCTCTTGAGCTCGCGCGGCGAAGAGCAATTCGCGGCGTTCATGCTGCCGGTGGCGAAGCCGGCGGTCGCGAAGAAGGGTGCGGCGCGCGGCGTCGTGACGTCGTCGTCGTCGTCGTCGGAGCGCGCTCCGTACGACGTCTCCGTGCAGCGCACCAGCGGCGCGCTCGGCTTCGCACACGTGAACTTCACGTTGCCTGAGCCGGGTGACGTGTCGTTGCGCGTCGTCGATGCGTCGGGACGCGAGGTGGCGGAGTTGATGCACCGCTACGCATTCGCGGGCGAGTACTCCGTGCCGTTCACCGGTCGTGACGCGCGCGGGGCGTCGCTGCCGAACGGCGTGTACCTGTACACGTTCGCGGCGAACGGTCACGCGTCGAGCGGGAGAATCGTGATCGCGCGGTAGTCGCAGGGCACCGCACACGTTTCGAAGGGCAGGGCACGCCGCGCGGCGTGCCCTGCGTCGTTTGTCCTCCTCACCCCCGCGGGTGCGCCTCGACGCAGCCGACGCCCTCACCTCGACGCCGAGGATCAGCGAGCAACGCGCTGCCCAACGAGATGAAGCCCGCGGCCTGAACGCTCGCGTCGCGTCGCCCCTCTCTGGTACTCTGCGGCGCATGTCGACCCCGACCTCCGTGCGCGTCCGCTTCGCGCCCAGCCCTACCGGTTACCTGCACGTCGGCAGCGCGCGCACCGCGCTCTTCAACTGGCTCTACGCCAGGCATTTCGGTGGAACACTTGTCTTGCGAGTC
>CAZEPH010000077.1:0-9486 GCA_964514075.1 uncultured bacterium
ACGGCGGCTACGAAGGCAACTGGGCCGTCGAGCCGTACTTCCCGTCCGGCATCTTCGTCTCGACGGACATCCAGAACGGCGTGTGGGTGTTCCGCACGAATCCCGTGTACGCGACGATTCGCGGCACGGTGACCGACGCGAACACGGCGGCCATCCTCCCCAACGCGAGCGTCACCCTCGAAGGCTCGCTGTACACGATGGCGACCTACCCCACGGGCAAGTACGGCTTCGCGCCCGACCCCGCAGCGTACAACGTCGTGTCGACAGCGTTCGCGCACTATCAAAAGGTGACGCCCGTCTCGCTGGCCGCCGGCTTCCATTCGGTCGTGGATATCTCGCTCATTCCCATCGCCACGGCGAGCGTGACGGGGACGGTGCGCCGCTCAACGGACAACGCGGTTCTCGCGAACGTGGAGATGACCGTGCCGTCCACGCCGCTGCGCGTACTGACGTCCACATCCGGCACGTACTCGATGCCGAAAGTGCCCGAGGGTAACAACTCGATCAACGCGGAACTGCCCGGGTACGCGCCCGCCAGCGCACCGACGGTTCTCGTCGCGAACAGCAACGTGGTGCAGGACTTCACGCTCACGCCCACGCCGTTCTACGACGACGCGGAGATCGATCGCGGGTGGTCGCTCAGCACCGCGGGCGACAACGCAACGGGCGGCGTGTGGATTCGCGCGAACCCCGTCGGAACCGATGGCGGCAAAGCGCAGCCCGAAGACGATCACACGCCGGCCGGCGTGATCTGCTTCGTCACGGCGAACGGCACGCCGGGCGGATCGCAGGGGGAAGCCGACGTCGACGGCGGCAAGACGACGCTGACGTCGCCCACACTCAACGTATCCGCGCTTGCCGACCCCGTGCTGCAATGGTGGCAGTGGTATTCGGACGATGCCGCGGGCGACACGTTCGTCGTGGATCTGTCGAACGACAACGGCTCCACGTGGACGCGCATTCGTTCCATCGTCGGATCGCATGAGTTCTGGGAGAAGCAACTCGTGCGCGTGTCGGATTACTTGGCGCCGACCGCCACGATGAAGGTGCGCTTCATCGCGCAGGACCAGGGGACGCAGGAGACGGTCGAAGCAGCGGTCGACGACTTCGAGTACTACGACGCGCTGCAAGCCACCACCGTCGCGGATCGCTCGCTCGATGCGCCGCGCACGCTCTCCGTGTCCGCCGTGCACCCGAACCCCTCGCACGGTGTCGTCAGCGCGCGCGTCGACGTTCCGGATGCGTCGCCGGTGAGCGCGGAGGTGTACGACGCGCGCGGGCGTCACGTGCGAACGCTGTTCGTCGGCATGCGCGACACCGGATCGTACCCCGTTCAGTGGGACGGCCGCGACGCGAACGGCCGCCTCGCTCCGCGCGGCGTCTACACCTTGCGCGTGACCGCTGGTGCGCTCACGGCATCCACTCCCCTCGTCCGCAGTCCGTAAATCGCTCCATCAACCGGAGGCCGTGCAATGCACCGATCCATCGCCGCGGGTTTCGTGCTCGCGTCCGCTCTCGCATGGAGCGGAACGGCGCAGGCGCAGACCAGCCGCAACGTCTCGCTTCTCGCCAACGTGAACACCGCATCGTCATATTCGAACTGCACCTCGTACGTTCACAGCGACGGCCGGGAGTACGCGGTCATCGGCACACTCACGGGAACGCAGTTCTTCAACATCACGAACCCCGCGACGCCGGTACTGGTCGGCACCATCAACGGCCCGACGTCGTCGTGGCGCGAGATGAAGCAATACCGCAACTACGTCTACATCGTGAGCGAGGGAACCGGTGTCGGACGCGGGCTGCAGATCGTGCGCATGACGAATCCGGATGCGCCGGTTCTGGTGCGGACGTACACGACGGGGTTCACCACCGCGCACACCGTGTCGGTGGATACGACGCGCGCGCTACTCTACGCGAGCGGCACGGGAACGGGCATGCACCAACTCTCGCTGGCGAACCCGGAGCTGCCCGTGGAACTCGGCGTGTGGAATGCGCGCTACGTGCACGACATCCACCTGCGCGGGAACTACGGCTACGCGGCGAACATCTTCGACGGAGTGCTCACCATTCTCGACCTCACGTTCCCCGGGCAGTTTCGTGAGATCACGCATTTCACCACGCCGGGCACGTTCACGCACAACTCCTGGACCGACAAGACCGGCCAGTTCCTCTACTGCACCGACGAAAACGGCACCGGCACGCTCTCCACGTGGAGCATCGCCGACACGGCGAACGTGCACATGGTCGCGAACTACCTCGGTCTGCCGAACGACATCGTGCACAACGTGCACGTGAAAGGCGACACCGCGTTCGTCTCCTACTACACCGCCGGCGTGCGGCTCTTCGACATCACCGATCCCGCGCTGCCCGTGGAGTTCGGTTTCTACGACACGTGGGCTGGCGCGAGCGGCAGCTTCAACGGCGACTGGGGCGTGGATCCCTTCTACCCCTCGGGCACGTTTATCGTGAGCGACATCTCGACCGGGTTGTACGTCTTCCGCACGAACGGTGCGCAGTACTCGATGGTGCGCGGCGCGGTCACAGACGCCTCGACGAGCGCGCCGATCGCCGGAGCGACGGTGGAGGTGCTCGGCTCCTCCACGTCGTTCGTCACGTCGCCCATCGGCAAGTACGGATCGCTGCTCGATGCGGGGGCCTACACGCTGCGCGCTCACGCATTCGGGTATCTCGGCGCGCAGCAGACGTCGACGCTCGTCCTCGGTTCCACGACGACCACGAACTTCGCCCTCGCGTCCGAGCCGCGCGCGGACATTACGGGCACCATCACGCGCGCCAGCGACGCCGCACCGCTGACGGGCGCGGCGGTGAGCGTGCTCTCGACCCCGATCGACGCGACCTCCGCCGGGGGGGCGTACACGCTCGCCGCGGTTCCGTTCGGCCTGCATACCATCAGTGCCTCGTACCCCGGTCTCATTCCGCAGTCGCAGACCATCAGCCTGGCCGGGCCGCAGACGCTCGACATCGCTCTGACCGCCGCGCCGTTCTACGACGATGCGGAGATCGATCGCGGCTGGTCGCTCGTGGATCCCACCGACGATGCGACCACGGGCCGTTGGGTGCGCGCCAATCCGGTCGGTTCGGGCGGTGGCCTCGTGCAACCGGAAGACGACAACACGCCGGCGCCCGGCGTGACGTGTTTCGTCACGGCGAACGGTTCCGTCGGCGGGTCGATCGGCGAAGCGGACGTCGACGGCGGTAAGACGTCGCTTACGTCGCCGACATTCAACCTGAGCGCCGTCGCGGATCCGATCATCGTGTGGTACGAGTGGTATTCGAATGACGCGGGTTCGAACCCCGGCACGCAGGACTTCCTCGTGCTGCTCTCCAACGACAACGGGGCGAACTGGACGATCGTGAGTCAACGACTCGATACGCATCACGAGTGGGAGCGGAACGAGGTCCGCGTGCAAGATTTCATGACGCCGACCGCCACAATGAAGATCCGCTTCGAAGCGCACGACTACATCGGCTCCGTCGTGGAAGCGGCGATCGACGACGTGTCGTACTATTCGCAGCAGCAGATCACCGGCGTCGGCGATGTGCTGCGCGGCCCGCGTGCGCCGCTCGCGATCGACGCGACGGGTCCGTCGCCGGCACACGGCGCGCTCACCGCGCGCTTCAGCGTGGGCGCCGCGGCGCCCGTGACCGCGGAGATCTTCGATGCATCGGGTCGCCTCGTGCGCACGTTGGGCTCCGCGATGTACGCGGCCGGCGCGCACGACGTCAGCTGGGACGGACGCACGAAGGCGGGGCGCACTGCGCGCTCCGGCGTGTACCACCTGCGGCTCTCCACGCCGTCGGTGAGCACGAGTGCGCGGATCGTCTGGATGCCCTAGCGGAACGGCACAACGGGAGTGCGTTTCGAGGGCGCATCGCGTATGGTGCGCCCTCGTGCATTCTGCAAGGAGGAGAGAGACCATGAGCACACGGAAAGAGTGGGTCGCGCTCGCCCTGTGCGCGGCGGTCGCCGTGTCGAGCGGATGCGCCAGCACGAGCGGCGCGCCCAAGTCCACGGGCGCCTCGACGCCACCCGCGCCGTCGTCCACGAAGGGAGAGGTCGTGACCACACCGAGCGGTTTGCAGTACGAGGACCTGGTCGTTGGAACGGGCGCGGAAGCGTCGCGCGGGCGCACGGCGGTCGTGCACTATACGGGGACGTTCACAGACGGCCGCGAGTTCGACAGCTCGCGCGGAGGCAACCCTCTCGAATTCCAGGTTGGGGCCGGGTGGGTGATCCTCGGATGGGAGGAAGGCATATCGACCATGAAGGTCGGAGGGAAGCGCAAGCTCACCGTCCCGCCCAACCTCGCGTACGGCGAAGGAGGCCGAGGGACGATCCCTCCGAACGCGACGCTCGTCTTCGAGGTCGATCTCCTCGACGTGAAGTAGCGCGAGCGCGCAGGAACCCTCGTGCCGATAAGAACGGTTGGGCCCGTGTCCGCCGCGCGACACGCTCTCACACCCTCGGCACATTGCATGATCACGAGACAAACGCGAATCACCCGACTGCTCGTCCCGCTGCTGCTCCTGATGGCGGCGCACGCTCCGCGTGCGACCGCCATCTCCGGCTTTGTGAGCGCGGACACGACGTGGTCCGGCACCGTGAACGTGACCGGCGATATCGTCATCAACAGCACCGCGCACCTCACGATCGCCCAGGGCACGCGCGTGTACATGCGCGCCGGCAATTCCGACTTCGACTTTCAAGACGGACTCAACAACCTCTGCGACATCATCGTGAAGGGCGCTCTCACGATCGACGGGGGCACAGTGCCGGGAGACAGCGTATTCATCGAATCGAAGACGCTCAGCGGGCCGTCGCAACCCGGGGACTGGGGATACATCTTTTTCGTTCCTCCGAGCTTCGATACCATCAGCAGCATCACCGGCTGCACGATCCGCCACGGCACGCGCAACTTGTACTTGTATCTCTCCGCGCCGCCGATCGCGCACTGTCTGTTCGAGGATGCACTCTTCAGCGGCTTGTACGCGGACAGTTCCAACACGGGCAACATCACCGACTGCATCTTCCGGGACAACGGACAATACGGCGTGAACATGACAGGCTCCTCGCCCGTCATGCTGCGGTGCACGTTTACCGCGAACGGCGGCGCGCCGAACACCGCCTTCGGCGGGCTGAACCTGGAGAACTGTCGCGGGCGTGTCGCGCAGTGCACGTTCACGAGCCACATCGACGGGTCGAACGCGATCGCGCTCGACAACTCCACCACGGCGATCGCGCGCAACACGTTCACGTCGAACGCAGGCGTTTCGGTTTTTGTGAGGAACGGCAGTCAAGGGGTGCCGATCGACTCGTGCACGTTCACGGGCGGGAAGATCGGCATCTCCACGTTCGGTCCGGCGAACATCCGGTCGTCCACGTTCACGAACAACGCGATCGGCATTGAGGTCGTCTCGAACCCCGTTCCGACGATCGGCGGCGGGACGCTCGCGACGGCGTGCACGTTCCGCAACAACCCGACCGCGGTGCGCGATACGGTGCTCGGAGTTCTCGCCGTTCCCGCGCCACTCAACGACTGGGGCGCAACGAGCGAGGACTCCGTGTGGGCTCTCGTGCATGGCGGCGTCGGCGCCTCGCCGTGGACGGATCCCACGAAGACGCAAGTCATCAAGAGCGCCGCGTACGGCTTACTCACCGGGAGTGTGACGTGGTCGGGCGCCGTCACCGTGCGCGGCGACATCTACATCGCGCCCGGCGCGCACCTCACGATCGATCCGGGCACGGTGATCCGCATGCAGGTCCCGAAGTCGAGTTGGGATACGCTGAGCACGAACGCCTTCGGGACCGCGGGGGAGTCCGATGTGATCGTGGCCGGCACGCTCACGGTGAACGGGGGAACGGCGCCGGGAGACAGCGTGACGTTCACGGCCAGCGATCCGCTAGTCGGGAACGACTGGGGATTCGTTCACTTCGTGCAGGGTAGCAACGGCACGGTGTTCGGGGCACTGTCCGAATTCGCGCGCGTCGGATTTCAAACGGACAACTGTTCACCGAGCTTCTCGCAGTGCACGGCACGCAACAACTTCGACGCAGGTTTTCGCTGCCAGAACGGCGGCGCGCCGCTTCTCTCGCTGTGCGAGGCGATTGACAACACGTTCCTTGGCGTCCAGGTCAAGGACGGAACGACGGCTGTTGTGACGGGGTGCCGTGCATCGGGAAACCCCACCGGTTTCGACGCGGAGAACACCGCTGCGACGTTCGACAATTGCACGAGCGAACAAAACGGCAACGAGGGATTCGTCGCCATCAACTTCACAGGGTCTTTGCGGGGCAGCACGCTTCTCAACAACGCCGTCTACGGCATCCGCACCGTCAACAGCCCCGGCGCGACGTTCGGCACGCAGGCCCAGCCGAACGACATCACCGGCAGCCTGTACGCGGTGTGGAACTTCAGTGCGACAATTCTCGTCCAGTGCCCGTACACGTACTGGGGCACGACGACCGAGGCGACGATTGTCGGAAAGCTCCGCGGCCCCGTGAACTACTCACCGTGGTCCGACGCAACGCACACCACACTCTTCACCAGCACCAAGTTCGGTACGCTCCAAGGCAACACGACGTGGCTCGGCGTGACGAACGTGTACGGCGACATCATCGTCCCCACCGGCGTCACGCTGACGATTTCGCCGGGTGCGCAGGTGAAGTTCCAGGGCGGCTTCACCGCCTTCGACGACCCACGCGGAACGCCGGGCGTGTGCGACATCATCGTGGACGGCGTTCTCCAGTGTAGCGGCACGCCGTCTACGAAGATCACCTTTACGTCGACGTTCGCCGCGGCGGGCGACTGGGGACGGCTGCTGCTCCTGGGCGCGAGCAACGACTCGAGCCGCATCGAGTACACGAACGTCTTCGGTCACAACGGCGTGCGCCTGGTAAACGTTGCGCCGACTCTCACCGGGGACAGTCTTGGTGCGGGCTTCGACACCACCCTTGCCATCGTGGGGAAGACGCCGAACGGGAGCAACGTGGGCATTGCGTCGCCCGTGTTTTCGAACGGAGTGGGTCTGTCGCTCACGGGCGCAACCGGCGTGCTCGCGGCGTATCGCGTGTCCAACGGCGGCGTGGGCGTGGCGATCAACGGCGGAGCGCCGTCCCTCACGAATCTCTGGGTGAACAACGCACGGACAGGCGTGCGCTTCGATGGCTCGACGTCCGCGGTACTCACGTCGTCGACCGTTCAGTCGGGCCAAGCCAACGGCGTCGGATTGCACGTCAACGGCGCGAGCCGCCCGCGCATCGACGACTGCATCATCAAAACGACGGCGACCGACACCGTCGCGGCGATCGGAGTCAAGGTGAGCGGGGTGGGCGGACGTCCCGACCTCGGCGGCGGGCGATGGGGCAGCCCGGGCGGCAACGCGTTCGTGGGCTTCGATGGATCGCCGCGCTTCGCGGTCGCCGACAGCAGTGCGCCGAGCGACACGGTGTGGGCGATGAGCAACTGGTGGGGGACGACGAACGCCGCGTTCGTCCCGGCCCGCATCATCGACAAGGCCGACAACGCATCGCTTGGCCGCGTGCTGTACACGCCCATCCTCCTCACCGACCCGACGCCGGCCGCTCTCTGGTCGCTCACCCGCGCGCCGCTCGCGCGCGCGACGGTGCGATGGTCCGGCGAACCGCGCGCGATCGTGACGATCTGGCGTGCGGACGGCGCACGCGCACTCGCGGACTGGCCCGCCGGTTTCGCGGAGATCGGCCGCGGCATGACGAACGCGCAAGGGAGCGGAGAATTCACCGACAGCTCCGCGCGCGCGGCTCAGACGTATACCTACGCGTTGACGACGCTCGGTCTGGAGGAAGCGGGCCCCGTCGCGTGGGTGCCACTCACGTGGAACGCCGCCGTCACGCCGCTTTCGCTTCGCCTCACGCAAGTGCTCGGCGGCGATCTCTCGTTCCGTGTGACGCTCCCAGCAGGTGAACGCGCAACGCTGCGCGCCTTCACTGTCGATGGGCGTTTGGCCGCCACCCTGTTGGACGGCGACCTGCCGGCCGGCGAAAGCAGCGTGAGGTGGACTCGTCCCGCGTCGTTCCCTGCAGGGATCTACCTATTCGGCCTGCAGACGGAGCATGGGGACGCTTGGCTGCGAAACCTCGTCCTTCGATAAGCGAGTTCGTGCCGCCGTCCGATTCGGCCTTTTCGTTGCGCACGGTACAAACCTATCGATAGAGTAGCGCTGGGCGTCGCTCCTTGCCTCACTCCACAATCCACGGCTTGGGAGATGTCGATGAGACCCATCCGCGTCCGGACCCTCACCGCGCTGAGCTTCTTAGGCCTTCTCGCAGCCGCCGGCTGCGAGCGAAACTACGTCACGTATCCGCTGCCACCAGTCGGGACTTTCGACCGAGGGGACATCGCCACCTTCGCTGGCGCCGGCATCGCCGGGTACAACGGCGACAATCTCAAGCTGACGAATTCCTGGTTCTACTGGCCCGACGACGTCTACGTGCGCCAGACGTCCTCCGGCGCGGAAGTGTGGGTGGTGGACTGGAACAACTTCCTCATCCGGAGAGTCGCACCCGGATCGAACACTCTACAGACGGTCGCCGGCGCGGCGTCTATCGTCGACGGCTCGATCAATTCGCTGAATCATCCGACGAACATCAGCTTCCGAGGTGACACGTTGCTCATCGTGGCGTGGCACAATCACTCGATCCGATTGATGAAGCCCGGTGCAACCGACGGGCGGCTCGATCTCTTGTGGGGAGCCCTCCCACCCGGATACGGCGGCAACGGCAACCTCGCACGCTTCGGACGAATGAACCTGCCCAGCAGCATGGCGTGGGGACCAGACTCGGCGGTCTTCATTTCAGACCAAGGCAACCGGCGCATACGCATTGTCAACAACGACGCGCCGGACTTGGCGAATCGCACGATCGACCTCTTCGCCGGAACGGGCGCGGCTGGATTTGGCGGCGACGGTGGGCCTGCCGTCAATGCCACGTTCAATGCTTCCTTCGGGACGCAGGCCGTTCCAAGCTTCCGCCTCGCTGTGTCGCCGGACCTTCGGTGGCTCTACATTGCAGACAGCTTCAACAATCGCGTGCGCAAGATCGATCTGCAGGATTCGCAGCACACCATCAACACGGTGGCCGGCTCGGGCGACGTGTTCCCCGACGGATCCGGCGGGGGCTATTCGGGAGACGGGGGCCCGGGAACGTCGGCGAGACTCAACAACCCAACCGACGTGGAAGTGGACGATGACGGTTCGGTGTACATCGCGGACTGTAACAACCACGTGATTCGCAAGCTCGCGACCGACGGAACGATCACGACGCTAGCCGGAACGGGCATCCAAGGCTTCAGCGGTGACAACGGGCCGGCTGCTTCGGCGCGGCTCTTCCACCCGGAAGGCCTGGCGCTCGACCGCGTCAGCCACATCCTCTACGTGGCCGACCGCGACAATCAGCGCATTCGCATGATCAAGCTGTAGGGCACC
>CAZEPH010000078.1:0-9465 GCA_964514075.1 uncultured bacterium
CAGCGCGATCTGCACGCTCACAGCGCGACCGGTGCGAATTCGGGGAACATCGTGTCCTTCTCCGGGAGATCGGCGAGCGTCGTGTACTCGCACGCATCACCGAACTCCTCCCACAGCGCGCGCACCGCCGCGTTGCCGTGCGCTCTCTCGATCGCCGCCGGCGAGGCCCACTCGAACACCTCGAGGATCGTCCCGTTCTCCGCGCGCATCACGTACGGGATGCGCTCCGTCACGAGGTGCTCGGCGCGCAGAACGCCGTAGTGCTTGCGCACGGCTGCCAGCAGCGACTCCTCCTTGCCCGGCTTGGGCGCATACATCGCGATCACGAGCCGTCCCACGTGCGCCGTCTCCTCCCCCGCGAGCGTCAGGATGAACTCCTCGATTTGCTCCGGATCCACCTCCGGCAGCTGGAGATCCTCTCCCGTCACGACGAACCCGCAGCGCGTCGCAACGCGCAGCGATCCCGCGTTGTGCTTCGCGATGCGCGCACACAGCGGCCGCGAACGGTCGATCGCTAGGAACGCGCGCAGCGCGTCGGTCGCGATGCCGCGCCCCCAGAAGGCGCGGTCGATCCAGTAGCCGACTTCCCGCGCACCGTGGCGAACGAAGCTGAGAACGTAGCCGGCTACGCGGTCGTCCGCGAGAATCGTGCGGATCATCGTGTTCTCGTCCGCACGAATCCGCACCCAGTGCTGCATGAACGCCTCGTGTTCACGCAGCGGAACGCCTGCCATGCGCGCCGAGTCGGGATCGGCATGGAAGGTGAAGAACAACGGGACGTCGTCGTCCACGACGTCGCGGAGGCGGACGTTCATAAGGCGCATGGTAGTCCGCACGAGATTCCGGCACAATGCCGCGCCATGACGCCGACCGCACGCGCGCAGTGGCAGATCCACGTCTGCGTCGTTCTGTGGGGGTTCACGGCGATCTTCGGGCGGTTGATCACGCTGCCCGCTCTCCCGCTTGTGGTGTGGCGCATGATGCTGGCAACCGCCGCGCTCGCGCTCGTTCCGCGCGTGTGGCGCGGGTGCCGCGCCATGCCGCCGCGCCTGCTCGCCTGCTATGCGGGCATCGGCGTTCTCGTGGCCTTGCACTGGCTCACGTTCTACGCCTCGATCAAACTCGCCAACGCTTCGGTCGGCGCCACCTGCATGGCCCTCGCGCCCGTGTTTCTCTCCGTGATCGAGCCCCTCGTCACCGGCCGGCGGTTCGACGCGCGCGAGCTGCTGCTGGGGGCGGCCGTGGTGCCGGGTGTGGCGATGGTGGTCGGCGGCATCCCCGAGGGAATGCGCGCCGGCGTGGCGATCGGGACGCTTTCCGCGTTTCTCGTCTCGATCTTCGGGTCGCTCAACAAGCGATTCGTGGGTCGCGACGATCCGCTGGCCGTAACGTTCGTGGAACTGGCCGCGGGAACCGTCCTGCTCGCACTCGTGGGGCGCAGCGGTGCGTTCCCCGTCCCCTCGCCGCACGACGCGGCGCACCTCGTGATTCTCGCGCTCGTGTGCACCGTGCTGCCGTTCGTTCTGTCGCTCGTCGCGTTGCGCCATCTGTCGCAATTCGCCGTGCAACTCGCGGTGAACCTCGAACCGGTGTACGCGATCCTCCTCGCCTCCGCGTTTCTCGGCGAGCATCGCGAACTCAGCACGCGCTTCTATGGAGGCGTGGCGGTCATCCTCGGCGCCGTGCTTGCGTACCCGCTCGTGATTCAGCGGCGCGCTCCCGTGGCATGAGCGGCGGGATGCGGCGGCCCTTCGCGCAGCACTCGACGTGCGTGCGCAGGCGTGAGGCTCGCGTTTCCTCCTTCTTCGCACACACCACCCACCAGCACGCTGCCTTGCGGTAGGAGGCCGGTTGCGCCCCCGCGCACCGCGGCGTGAAGCGAATGCAGTAGCGTTCCTCGTCGATCGAGTGCCGAACGCCGTCGATCCACCCAACGCATGGCGCTTCGTCCGCGGACTCGGGCCACGTGACGCTCGGCTTCATGGGTCGTGCGTGGGCTCGGCGAGGCGCAACGTGAGGTGTGCGCGTTCCACCGGCTCGAACCCCGCGCGGCGATATGCAGCCGTCGCGCGCCCGTTGTCGTGCGCGGTTTCGACGTGCACCGCGCGGATGCCGCGCATGGCGCACTCCGCACGCATCGCGGCCAGTGCGCGGCCGGCGGCGCCGGCGCCGCGCGCATGCGGGCGAACGTAGAGGTCATCCAACACGGCCACCAGACCCCCATACTCCATGCTGAACCCGAACGTGACGACGAGATGCCCGACATCGTTTCCGCCGTCACGCACGAGCAGGACGAATCCCCGCTCGTCACTCGCCAGGAGTGCGTCGAACGCCTGCGTCGCACGGGCCGGGTTGAGAGTGAACTCCGACTCCGCGTAGAACTCCGACATCAGCGTGACGAGCAGCGGGATGTCGGCGGCCGTCGCACGGCGCACGGCGCACGCCTCCGGCGGGTACACGACGCGGAATCGTTCGCACACGAGTGGCATGTCGGGCGCGGCCGTGCGGCCGATCGCCGGCAACACGCGCGAAAAGTACCTCCAATGCGCGTCGCGCCAGTACGCGTGGGAGCGGTCTCCTTCGCCCTCGGCGGCGGCGAAGTGGGCATCCACGCGGTCGAAGGGCGTCACGGACACTTCGGTTGTCTCGATGATGCAGCGCGGAGTGCCGGTCCCATCCAGGACAACCTGCAGGAACCCCGGGCGCGGAACGTCCGTCCCTTCCGCGTTCCACTCCCACACGGTGGAGCACGTCGCGGTCTTCACGCCGCGCAAGATGAGATCGCACAGGGTGTCGGCAAGCGCCGGCGAGTCTCCGAAGTGATCCGCCACACACGTGCGATCGCGCGCCGGGTCCTCAGGCGACAGCGAGTGGATGTACGCGTCCCAGAACGCGCGAACGTCAGCGGAGAACTTTGAACGCATGCATCCAGTCGTTCCGCACAAACCCCGGAATGCACCACAGCATGCAGAGCGGCTCGATGGCGCGTGCAGCCTCCGCCGCTCCCATGTCTTCCACGTCCCATCCGAATTGCTCGGCAACGGAGGCGATGGCGCGTTTCGCGCCGTCGTTGTTGCCGCAGATGAACATCGACGGCCGCCCGCCCGCGAACCGCGGATGCACCATGCACGCCTGGCCGACGGAGTTGAATGCCTTTACGAAGTGCGCGCCGGGGAATTCGCGCTGCAATTGCTCCAGGAGCGAATCGTCGAGTGACGTGAAGAAGCGCAGCACACCGTTGGACGGCGGCGCGTCCGCGATCGGATTCGTGGCGTCCATGACCGGCTTGCCGTCGATGTGCGCCGCGCCCGCCTCGCGCAGCGCGTTCGCCGCCGCGGTGCCCTTCACGGCCAGTACCACCAGTTCACCGAATGCAGCGGCTTCGGCAAACGATCCCGCGCGCGCCGCCGGGTTGTCGCGCATCCACGTCGCGAGCTTCGCCGGGGAACGTGACCCCAGCATCACATCATGCGCGTGCTGCAGAAACCCCGCCGCCAGCGCTTTCGCCACGTCTCCTGACCCGAGGATACCGACTCTCATGTTGCCTTCCGTGTGCGCTCGATCCACGCCTCCGCTTCCGCAACGGACGTGAACACCTCGAACGGAACCGTCGCCGTGCCGACGTACATCGGCAGCATGGAAAACACGCCGACCGCCGCCGGACCCGACACGACGATGGCGGCGCACGAGGGTCGCAGCAACTCGATGTGCCGGCTGATAACGCTCGCGACGGCCTGGATGTACTCCAACGAGGGCTGGTCCGCGCCCGTGCGATCGATCAAACACGCATCGCCCGGCCGGCGGCGCCGGTCGCTAAATGCGGAGACGAGGAGCGTCTCGGCCTCGTCGATCGTCGGCGTTGCCCGCACGCGCAACACGATCAGGCGGCGTGCCTCGTCGATCGTGTAAGAGACGCTTCCCGTGAATGCCTGGTCGTCCTGCATGATCGGCGCCCCCCTCCGCGGCGAACGCTACAGGAGCGCCGCCGGACAATGCAAGCGAACGGCGCTATCGCCCGCCGCGCGTGACGTCCCGGACCCACGCGAGCCCCGTCATGGCGCGAGGAAAACCGAGTGTGGTGATCGCCAAAATTGCGACGTGCTCGAGCTCGCGTTCCGTCGCGCCCGCGGCGATCGCACGCCGCGCGTGCGAATGCGCGGCGCCTTCGGCTGCCGCGCCCATGGCAATGCCGAGCTTGATCAACTCCGCCGCGCGTTCGTCGATCGGGCCGGCTTCGCGGCACGCGGCGCTGAGCGCGTTGTAGTGCTCCGCCACCTGCGGGTAGTCCGCGCGAAAGTCCTCGAAGAACTTCGGTATCCGTGACACGTCTCGACCCTCCGGGTGTGCGGGCGGCACAAGCGAGGAGGCAAGGATGCCCTGCACCCTTGCCTCCGTCCAGCGAACTCCGTGAGCCGTTAGAACGAGCGGCCGAATCCCGCCGAGAACGTCCACTGCGCGTGATCGACGCACATACCGGCGCCGAACGGGTTCACGAGCGGGTTCGTGTTGCGATTGATCTGCTCCGCGTTGAACGCACGCTCCACCGCGAGCGTGACGGAGTTGCCGAAGCGCGTCCACGTGAAGCCGCCGGTCGCGTGGTGCAACGTCGTCGCCGGGAAGAGGGGCGTCAGCGTTTCATCCGGAACGGGGCTCTTGCCGTAGTTGTATCCGCCGCGCACCGTGAATTCCGGCGTCGCGGCGAATTCCGCTCCGGCATTCACGACCCACTGGTCTTTCCAGTTGAACAGAAACGGCATCGTGATGGTGGACTGCGCTTGCGATGATGACGGGTTCGTCCCCGTCACCGTGATTTGCTTCATGGCGTGGTTCCAGAGGTAGCGCCGCACGTCGCCCGCGAGCATCACGCGCGAGAGTGGCCGCACCTCCACACCGCCGCCGATCTGCGCGGGCCACGTGAAGCCGGTCACCTTTGCGTCGTACTGCACCTTCCCCAAGTTGGCCGAGGTCTGGTTCGACGTGAGCGTGCCGTTCGTGTAGTCGCCCGTCGTCTCCGTTTGGTAGATCGCACCGAACGTGATCTTCGGGTGCGCGTGCCACAACGCACCGCCGCGCGCGCTCATCAAGAACGCCTTCGGGCGCGTGGTCAGCTCGGAGCCGAAGAACACGCCCGCCTGCGTGTTCGGCGTGCTGCCGCTTTCGTACTGGCTGGTGTTCGGCCAGAACGCGAGCTTCAGGTCCGAGTACCCCGCGTGACCGGATACGCCGATCGAGAATTCATCGGTCATCTCGTACGCGATCGTCGGTGAGAGCGTCGCAAAGCGGACCTCGCTGCTCGTCTTGTCGCGCGTGCCGTACGGCGTCAGGTAGTTCTCGAACGTCGCGCCGATGTCGCCTTGGCTGAGGAACGCCACGCCCCAGGAGATGGGTGACGACTCCGTGCCCTGCGCGTACGAGAGCGACGGCATGATGAACACCTTCGACGCGCCGTCCATCGCGTTCCCGAGAGGATCGCCGCTGTACTTCAACTGCGGCGCGAGGACCTGTGCATCGACGTTCAGTTCGTGGCCGCGAATGTGCGTGATTCCCGCGGGATTCGCCTGCAGACCGAGCGCGTGGTCGGCGACACCGAGATTCGCGCCACCGCGTCCCGCCGCCTCGCTCCCGTACCCCGCGAGGTACATGCCGTTCGTGCCCCACACCGGAGCCGCGACGCAGAGCAACGCAATCGCGAGCAGAGCGACACGGCGCGTGTCAGTTATCCACTGCATGTTGGACTCCTTTCAGCAGCGTTCCCTGCGAGTCGAATCGATCGTTCAAACGCTGCAACCTGTCTCGCATCCGAATGCTCCGGAGCGATCGGAAACACCACGTCGTCCGTCCACGCCTCCAGTCCGCCGCGGAGGACGACCTGCGTGTTCCTACATGCGAAGCACCATCCACGCGTGCGCGGCAAATGCCGGATCGCGGCGCACCCATCGTGCGTAGGAGCTCCGCCAACGGGCGGCGCACCGTCCATCGAAAGCCACGAGGCGCGTTCACGTCACACCTCCGGTCGCGGTTCGGCGAAGCGCCGTTCAACCCACTCGGGAGCGGAAAATCCACCCAGCGCCATGCGCACCGCCGCGAACACAACGACACCGCAGCGTAGGCGGAAAACGTCGGGCAGCGTCAGTCGTCCGTGGTCCCCCGATGCGTAGAACCTCCGGACGAGGGGAACCGTCCCGCCATCGCGAACACAGCAAGCGGCACGCCGCCGACGAACGGCAACGCATCCAGACGTCCCGTCGCGGCTGCGACCATGGGTGTCCCGCGACGGCGACCGTCCTCGGCGAGACCGATCGCGCCGTGTGCGTCAGTTGCGCCGCGCCACCAAGAGCCCATCGCGAATCGGGACCACCATCGCGGTCCACGCCGGATCGGTGGTGACGAGGCGCGTGAACTCGCGCACACCCTGGGTCTCCGCCGACGTGTCGGCGCTGTCGAAGATGCGCGCGTGCCAAATGAGATTGTCCGCAATCAGCAACCCGCCTGGGCGCAGCTTCTCCGCGATCACCGGTAGGGATCCCGGATATCCGTCCTTTTCGATGTCGTTGAAGATCACGTCGAACGGGCCAGGCGTGTCGCGCAGCGCCTGCACGGCCTCGGACACCTGATACTGGACGACGTGCCCGAGCCTCATCGACGCAAGATGCGTGCGCGCGCGATCCGACAGCTCCTGATCCCACACCGTGTGATACACCGCGCCGCCGCCGTTCTCGATCACCGCGCGTGCGAACCACGCGGTGGAATATCCAAAGCCCGATCCCAACTCGAACACGCTGCGCGCGTTCACCAAACGCGAGAGCAAATAGCAAAGCTGTCCCGCCGCGGGGCCGATGATCGGGAACCCCGTGCGCGCCGCTTCCTCTTCCATCTCGCGCAACTCGGGTCCGCGCGGCGGCACGAGCCCGTCCAGGTACGCGGCGATCGCCGGCGCGATGGGATTCATGCGATCACCACGATTCCACCGTCGCGCGGAACCGCTCCGCGAGCGGCGCGCCCAGAATCCGCTGCACGGTGGCGCGATCGCGCGTCTCCGCATACCAGAGGTGAAACACCTCCTGGATCGAAGGATGCGCGCCCGTACCGCGGACGACCTCGCAGGCATCGCCCGCCGCGAGGGCGCCCGGTGTGATGACGCGCGCATAGGCGCCGGGGCGCGCGGCCGCGGCGAATCGCTTCACGAACTGCGGGTCGCCGACGCGCGTGGCGAGAGTGCCGCACGGAATCCGCGGCGCGGTGAGCTCCAGCACAACGTCTCCGGCGCAGAGCCGATCGCCCACGCGCGGCGCCTCCCACCAGTCGCTCAGCGTGATGTTCTCCCCGAAGTACCCCGGCGGGATGTCGCGGTGCAGCTCCTGGGCCCACCACTGCGCGTCGGTCGCACTGTAGATGTAGACGGCTTGATCCGCACCGCCGTGATGTTGCACATCGGCCACCGTATCCCCGTCGATCCCCACGCTCGTCACTTGCACGGGTGCGGCGAGCGGCTCTTTGTATATTCCGGTCGCCACCGTGCGGCCCCCCAGCGTGATGTCGCGTGGCGGCGCCGCATTCACCGAGACGATGCTATGCACTTCGCACCACCGGTGCGATGTTGCGATTCGTGCGGAACACGTTCTGCGGATCCCAGTGCGCCTTGATCGCGGCGAGCCGCGGGATCGACGCACCGAGCGCGGCGGTCGTGCGATCGGCGCCGTCGTCCTCGGTGAGGAAGTTCACATACGTGCCACCGGTGGAGAATGAGCGCACGTCCGCCCACGCGCCGCGCACCCAGTCGATGTTCGTGCGGTCGTCCTCTGGACGTTCCCACGATCCGGCGATGTTGATCACGTACCGTGCGTCGCGATTACCGACCGCGCTGTGATCCGCCGCTTGTTCATTCAAAGAGCCGCCAATCTGGAAGAGGATCACGCCCGCGTGCGGCGACGGAGCGCGCGTGACATGCGCGGCGACGCGCTCGGTCAGTGCCGCGTCGACGCCGGCCAAGTACTCGCTCTTCCAGTAGTAGCGACGACCCTTCGGCTGCGTCGCATCGAGCAGTGATTGCAACTGTGTGTACGGTCGCCTCTGGAGAATGTCCCCCACCGGCGAGCCGAAGGACTTGATCGGCGCAACCCGTTTCTCTGCGTCCGCCACCGCGCCGGTGTCGCACGCGAGAATCGCCACGATGGGGCGTCCATGAATCTCCTTGGGAAGCCACGGCGCCGGTGGCGCCGGCCGCGTGAGCGCCACCAATGTGAGCTCACGCGGCGCGGCCTCCGCGAGCGTGCGATACAACTCGTATACGCGCGGCGCTTCGTCGATCGGCCACGCCACCACACCGCCGGTGATTTCCGGCCCGACTGGGTACACGGCGTAGTCGATGTTCGTGACGACGCCGAAATTCCCGCCCCCGCCGCGCAATCCCCAGAAGAGATCTGCATTGTCGTCTTCGCTTGCGCGCACGAAGCGGCCGTCCGCCGTGATCATCTCCATGCCGCGCACCGTATCCGACGTCCAGCCGAAGCGGCGCGTGAGGTAGCCGAATCCGCCGCCCAGTGTCAGGCCGGTGATCCCTGTTTGCGACACGAATCCTTGCGCGGACGCCAGTCCGTGCACTTGCGTCTCGCGATCGACGTCGCCGAGCACACAGCCCGCTTGCGCGCGCACGATGCCGCGCGCGCGGTCCACCCACGCGCCGCGCATGAGCGACAGATCGAGCATCAGCGCGCCGTCCGCCACCGCGAGGCCCGCGATGTTGTGCCCGCCGCCTTTCATGCACAGAAGCAGGTCGTGCTCGCGTGCGAACCGCACACATGCGACGACGTCCGCCGTCCCCAGGCATCGCACCACCACGGCGGGGCGCCGGTCGATCATCGCGTTCCACACGGTGCGCGCGTCTTCGTACGGGGGTTCGCCGGGGGCGGCGACCGGTCCGCGCAGTTGTGTTTTGAGGGAGTTCAGACTGTCCGGGGAGAGATCCACTTCCGTGCCGCTGAGTGTTCGCGCTCGCATGACTGTGCCCTCCGTCCATGAGCGGAGGGAGAGTAGATCATCCGCGCGAAAACGTCACTGCGCCGCGCGCGGCGAATACGAATTCTCCCTGCGCCGTGTGATCCGCGAACGATGCGCGCTCGTGCTCGAGCAACCAACGCTTGCGGTCCAAGCCGCCGCCGTATCCCCAGAGCGTGTTGTCCGCGGCAATCACGCGGTGGCACGGCACGAAGAGCGCGATCGGGTTTGCGCCGTTGGCTGCGCCGACGGCACGCACTGCGGTCGGCCGGCCGATCGCAGATGCGAGTTCGGAGTACGTCCGCGTTTCGCCCACGGGGATGTCGCGCAGCGCGCGCCACACGGTCATCTGAAACTCGGTACCGTGGAACGTGCACGGTTGCTCGTCCAGCGCGGCGAGGTCGCCCGCGAAGTAGCGCAGGAGACGCGTCGCGGCGCCCGCCGGATCGCTCGACGCGCGCCGTTCGCACG
>CAZEPH010000079.1:0-9393 GCA_964514075.1 uncultured bacterium
TCCTTCCCGCTGAACGCACCGCCACCGTGTCGGCCCATCCCGCCGTAGCTGTCGACGATGATCTTGCGTCCGGTGAGCCCCGTGTCGCCCGTCGGCCCGCCCACGACGAACTTGCCGGTGCCGTTGACGATGATCTCGAGTTCGTCGTCCACCATGGCCGCAGGGAGCATCGGACGAATCACGTGCGTCGTGATGTCGCGCTTGATGTGCTCGAGCGTCACGTGATCGGCGTGCTGTGCGGCGATCACGACCTTATCGATACGCTTCGGCGTGTGGTCGTCGTATTCCACCGTGACCTGCGTTTTTCCGTCCGGTCGCAGGTAGTCGATGATGCCCGTCTTGCGCACTTCTGTGAGTCGCCGCGCGAGTTTGTGCGCGAGGAGGATCGGCATCGGCATGAGTTCCGGCGTCTCGCGCGTCGCGAAGCCGAACATGAGACCCTGGTCGCCCGCGCCGTCCGCGTCCACGCCCTGTGCGATGTCGGGCGATTGCCGGTGGATCGACGTCACCACCGCGCACGTCTCGTAATCGAATCCGAACGTGGCGTCCGTGTAGCCGATGTCGCGAATCGTGCGGCGCACGATCTCGGGGATCTCCACGTACGTGTTGGTCGTGATCTCGCCTGAGACGAACGCGAGTCCCGTCGTCACGAGCGTTTCGCACGCGACGCGGCACTTTGGGTCGTCCGCGATGATCGCGTCCAAGACCGCGTCGGACACTTTGTCGGCCACCTTGTCCGGGTGCCCTTCCGTCACCGATTCCGACGTAAACAAGTTCTTGCCGATTTGGACCACCGTTGTCCTCCGAACTTTAGGGTGAAGCGGATCGCAGCGTGTTCTTGATGCGATCCAGAATCGGCGTGGGTGTCGAGTCCACGCCTCGCAGCAGTGCCGCGTACACGCTCATGTGATCGCCGAGCAGCGCGAGCGACACGAGCCGGGCCACGTGCGTGTCGCCGTGTCCGACCGCCTCCCGCACTGGAACGCCCGCCTCTTCGAGAAGCGACCGCGTGAGGTGCGCGCGCACGCCCACACGCGGGTGCTCTCCCTCGGGATCGCGCAGCAGCACGGCGCGGAGCGGCGCGGCCGACGAACGAGCCGTCGCGCCGACGATTTCGTTGTGGTTCATCTCCGGCAGTTCCGTCGTGATGCACACGACCTTCGCGTTCTCGTGCAACTCGCCTTTCCAGCGGGTCGCGACGGCGGCAAGCGCCGGCGTCGTCGCGACGAGAAGCGGCAGGCCGCCCGCGAGGTGCTCGGCCAGACCGCGCGCCGGATGGCCCTCGGCGGGGGCGCCGGATGCATTCTGACACGCCGTCTCGCCGGCTGCACGCGCTGCGTTTTCGGCGTCGTCTGCCGTGATGCGCGCGAGCCCGACCCGAGTCGCAAGCGCCAGCAGCGCCGCCCACGTGACGTACAACGCCGCACGCGGCGGCCGGCCACCCGGGAGTTGGATCAGCGGCCACCCGGCCGCACGCGCGTGGTCGGCGAGCTCGCCGCCTGATGCGATGACCGCGTCCGGCGGACGCGGCGACGATTCGACGGCAGCCAGCGTTTCCTCCGTCGCTCCCGAGAAACTCGATGCCACGAAGAACGCGTCCTCCAGGAGATGCGGCGGGATCGTGTACCCGCGGACGACGGTCACCGGCGCGTACGCACCGATGCACGCGCCAACGAGGTCTCCCGCGATGGCGGAGCCGCCCATTCCCGCGAGGACGAGCCTCCGTCGCGCGGCGCCCGCGCGAAGAACCGCGGACCCCGCGGCCCACCCGTGACGCCAGTCCGTTCCCGCAGTGCCGAGCAACGCGAGCATGGGATCCTGAGCGATCACGCAAACATCTCCGGAAGAGAGCGCTGGAGGTGCGCGGTGACGAACGCGCGGATGTCCTCGGCGGTCGAGAGCGTGAGCGCCTGTGCGGTCATCTCCTGCACCTCCGCGAAGGTCAGCGCGCGGATGAGGGCCTTGAGCTTGGGAATCGCCACCGCGGACGTCGAGATCTCGTCGACGCCGCAGCCCACGAGGAGCGCGAGCGCGACCGGGTCCACCGCCATCTCGCCGCAAATGCCGGCCCAGATACTGCGCGATCGCGCCGCGGTGATCGCGTAGCGGATCGCGAGCAGCACTGCCGGGTGCAGCGGATCGTAGAGCGACGCCACATGTTCGTTGCCGCGATCCACGGCCAGCATGTATTGCGTGAGGTCGTTCGATCCGATCGAGAAAAAATCGCACATGTCGGCGAGGGCGGGAGCGAGCCACACCGCGGCCGGCGTTTCGATCATCGCACCCACGTCGACGCGCGCGTCGATCGTCGCGCCGCCGCGCTCGAGTGCGTGCGCCTCCTCACGCAGGATGTCCGTGGCCCAGCGCATTTCTTCCACGCGCGTAATCATGGGGAACATGATCTTCACGTTCCCGTGACGGCTCGCGCGCAGCATCGCGCGAATCTGCGTCCGAAAGGTGTCCACGTGATCCGCATACACGCGAATCCCGCGCACGCCGAGCACGGGGTTCCGCTGCCGCAGCGGTTCGAGGCCCGGGACGATCTTGTCTCCACCCACGTCCAGAGTCCGCAGGATCACGGGACGCGGCGCGAGGGCCTGGGCGACGGCGTCGTACGCCGCGAACTGCTCTTCCTCGCTCGGCAGCACAGCGCGTGTCAGGAACAAGTACTCGGTCCGGTACAGGCCGATGCCCTCTGCTCCCCGCTCCAGCACCTGTCCCACCTCGGCGGCGGAACTGACGTTTCCCGTGAGGCCGACCGTATGCCCATCTTGTGTCACTGCAGGCCCTTCCCGCGTTTCTTCCAAGCGTTTTTGGAAGTTCTGGAAGAGCTGCTGTTTTCGCGCGTAGTACCGGACGTCTGCGTCGCTCGGATCGAGCAGGATGAGGCCGCGCGTGCCGTCCACGATCGCACGCATGCCCATGCGTGCGTACTGGCCCAGGTTGCGCACACCCACAACCGCAGGGATCCCGCGCTCTTGCGCGAGAAGGGCGGTGTGCGACGTGCGTCCACCTCCCTCCATCGCAAAACCGGCAACCGCATGCCGCACGATCATCGCGGCATCGCTCGGCGGAATGTCCCGCGCAACGACGATCGCGTTGTCCGGTGGCTCGGTGAGTCTGTTGCCGGTTCCCGGCTCCTGGGTGAGGTGACGCAAGACGCGGCGTGCGACGTCCTCGACATCGGCCGCGCGCTGCCGGAGGTACTCGTTCTCCATGTGCGCGAGCTTGCTCGCGAGATCGGCCGTCACGCGGCGAAAGATCGCGCTCGCGTTGCGTTGCTCCACGCGGATGGCATCGACCGTGGCGTCGATAGCGGCGACGTCGTCGAGCAACGCGAGGTGGGCGTCGAAGATCTTCGCGTGCGTTTCTCCGACGACGGCGGCGAGGGACTCCCGGAGGGCGAGCAGATCGAGGCGCGTGTGCTCCACCGCGGAGCGGAAGTGCACGATTTCCCCGGCCACCTCGCTTTCCGCGAGCGGACGATCCTCGACGACCGGATCATCCGTGGGCATGAGCCAGACCGAGCCGATCGCAATACCCGGGGCAGCCGCAAGCCCCTTCAGTGCCTGGTCGTCGGTCGCCGCGCGCGTTGCGGCGGGTTCACTCTTCGCCAAAGCGGGACTCCACCAACGTGGCCAGCGCGCGGACGGCCTCGTCGGCGTCATCGCCGTCGGCACGTATGGTCAGATAGGAACCGTTCTCCGCTTGCAGCATCATCACGCCCATGATCGACTTGCCGTTCGCCTCGAACGACGCGTCTTCGCTGTCCGCGCGCTTCGACACGAAAACTTCCGCGCGATACCGCGAGGCGATTTGCACGAACAAGGCTGCCGGGCGGGCGTGCAGTCCATGCTTGTTCGTGATTTGAATGGTCTGAGCGGGCATGGGAAGTCGATGAGTTAACCCGAAAGACCGGCGAAAATCAATCGCCGCGCGGCCAGATGTGCACCGCGACGTCGATCTGGATCTCCGCGCGGTCTGCCCCCTCCAGGCGCCAGACGGGAACAACCGACACGCCCTGCAGCACGCGTTCGAAGCCGTCTTCCGAGAGCGACACGGTCTCCACAGGCGCGAGGAGAAGCGCCGCGGCACCCGCGCACCCCAGAATGGTCGTGCATCTGCGTACGTGGTCGTCGATCTCCAGACCGTACACGGCGCCGAAGCTCCCGCCGAGTGATGCGTCCCCCGCGTCCATGGTTCCATCCAACGCGAGGACGCGACACGCATTTGCACCGGCAAATAGCGAGAGCGAGACGTCGATACCGAGCCACGCGCAGGATTCCCCGGCCCCAATGTCCCACGCCGCCTGCACGCGACCGTCGCTCTGCGCCACGCTCACGCCCTTCCGTATAGTCCGCGTGCCGAGCCGGAATGTCCATTCCGCCGTCGCGGACGCCGCCGTGGCCGCCGCGCGCGGGCGCCCCTGCGGCGCACACGGAGCCGGGCGCGCACACGCTTCCGTCACGGCCGCGGCGAGATCGTCGATCGATGCGAGGTCGCGTTCCACGAACCAGCCGCGTGGCGCGGAGTCGTAGTGCAGAAGCCGCTCGAGGCCGAGTTCCTTGGTGAGGTACACGCCGTGAATCGTCACGGCATCGTCGTCGGCGTCGCGCAACTGAGCGCCGGCGACGAAGCGATGATAGTACTCTTCGCGCCGCGCAAGAACATCCGCGAGGTTTGCGTCGATGCCGGGCGGTGCGTACGAGACGATCGCACCGCGCGCATCGCACACCGCGAGGGCGTCACCGGCCGCGAGCAGGCACTCCTCCGCTCCGTCAGCGTCCACGTCCTCCACTCGCGCCGCCGGCGCATCCGTTCCGCCGAGCGCACGCTCGGCGCGGATCAGGTGCGTCTGCACCGCACCGCGCAAGTGTGGCAAGTACAACCCGCCAAAGACGCCGTGCCAGTACGCGCAATTGCACTCCGCTCGCCACAGCTCGCGCAGCGCCGCGGCGCACCCCTGCGCGCGCGCATGCAGGGCGTGCACGCGGTGGTGCGCACGATTCGATTCCGGATACCGCATCAAGAACGACCGCCACTGACCGCCGTGCGTGAGCGCGGTGTCGCCGTGCTCCTCGTGCAGCGCGTGGATCGCCTCCTGCGCGCTCACGGGAAGCGCCCACTCCATCATCTCCGCATACGACGCGGCGGGCAGGTAGACGACGCCGGCTGCCGCTGTGTCGGCGAGGACGTCGCGGAAGTGTGCGCTCTCCACGCGTGCGCGCTCGTCCTCGAGAAGCCGCGCAAACTCGTCGAGCCACCCGCGCTCCCACACCTGCCGGTAGGTCTTCGGCCACACCCCGAACTTCTCGCCGTCGTCGGCGAGTACGCTCACGCTGCCGTCCGGCTGTGCGAGCAGATAGTCCATCGCCTCACGCGGCGTGTGGAATGGAATGCGGTAGCGCAGCTCCTTGTCGATGGGGAACACCGCGACGCGCGCGCCTTGGTCGTCCGTGAGGTAATACGGCCCGAGCTGCGGCTCGATCGCACCGGCCCGGCGAAAGTGCGTGTCGTCGAGCGTCGTGTAGGCGACGCCGGCGCGCGCGAGCAGCGCGGGCAGCGACGGCTCCCACACGCGCTCCGCGATCCACGCGCCGGCCGGCTCCGCGTGGAGGCGCTCGCGCAGGAACTGCGTCAGGAGCGCGATCTGCCCGAGTGCGTCGTTCCGCGGAATCACCGGGAGGATGGGCTCGTAGAAGGCGCCGGTCATCATCTCCACCTGGCCGCGCGCGACGAGCGCGGCGAGGCGGTCGATGTATGCGGGCTCGTGCTCGTCGATCCACTCCCAGAGCGGTCCAGACGTGTGGAGCACGACCTTGAGAAAGGCGTGGCGCTCGAGGAACGCGAGAAACGGGTCATAGGCTCGCGCGTACGCCCGGGCGAACACGTCGTCGAAATTGCCGACGGGCTGGTGATTGTGCACGCAGAAGACGAACCGCGCGCTCACTCCGGATCTTCGCGGATGCGCGCACGCTTGCGCGCTTCGCTCTCCATGGCGGTCAGGAGTCGTTCTTCGAGACGCTGCGCGGGGTTGTATCCCGACACCTTCACGAGGTAGTTGAGCGCGACCACTTCCGAGATGACCGTAATGTTCTTGCCCGGCACGATCGGAATCGTGATGCACGGGATCTTCACGCCGAGGATGTCGATCAAGTCGTCGTCGAGACCCAGGCGTTCGTAGGAGGCCTTGGGATCCCATTCCACGAGATTCACCTGGACCTCGACGCGCTTCTGCTCGCGAATGGAGCGAATGCCGAAAATGCTCTGCACGTCGATCACGCCCAGCCCGCGGATCTCCATGTGATGCCGGACGATCGCGTTCCCCGTCCCAATCAGGATGTCGCCGTAGCGGCGCGTGATCTTCACCATGTCGTCCGCGACGAGACGGTGTCCGCGCTCCACGAGGTCGAGCGCCGTCTCGCTCTTCCCGATCGCGGACCGGCCCACGAACAGCAACCCCACGCCGTACACGTCGACCAGGCTGGCGTGCACCATGGTCTGCGGGGCGAACCGGTCGTCGAGATACGTCGAGAGCAGGTGCATGAACGGCGTCGTGGACAGTTCCGTGCGGAGCACGGGAATACCGCGGACTTCCGCGAGCGAGAGCATCCGCTCGGGCGCCGGCAAGCCCTTCGTGATCACGATGGCCGGCAACGGGTACTGCAGGATCTGCTCGATCGACCGATCGCGTTCGCCCTGCGAGAGCGTCGCGAGATACGACAGTTCCGTCTGTCCGAAGATCTGCACGCGCTCGAAGAGGAAGTTCTCCATGAACCCCGAGAGCGCGAGGCCCGGACGGTTGACGTCGTTCAGGATGATCGGCGTCCCGTCCGGGGGGACGCTGGTGAGCGGGACGAGACCGAGGTCTCGTCCCTTCTCTTCCAGCAGATGAACGACGCTGAGGCGCGTCATCCGAGAGGCTCGGTCGTGGGTTCCGTCGCGTGCCTCACGGACGACCGGCCTTTGCGATCCGTCAACTTGTCGCGCAGCGTCTTGAGCTGGCGTTCGATCTTCTCCGCGGCCGCATCCACGGCGGGACGCGGGTCGTCGCCCGCCTCCCGTGCGACCAGGGTGTGACTGTTCACCGACAACGTGAATTCGGCCAGGAAACCGTGTTTCTCCTTCGTCACCACCACGTGCACGTCGCGAATGCGATCGTAGAAGTGCGTGAGCTTCTCGACGCGGGCTTCGATGAGCGCCTTGAGCGGCGGAGCGAGTTCCATGTGCCGGCCGGTGATAGTGGTCTGCATGACATGTGTCCTCTGTCCTGCGGGTTAGTCCTCACTCTCGTCGCCGAGAGCGGCAGCCGCCGCCGCCGGCGAATCGTAGCGCCGGCGCTGGCGCGCCGGTTGAATGAGGAGTTGATCGCGATACTTCGCCACCGTCCGGCGCGCGATGTTGAGTCCCTTCCTCTTCAGTGTGTCGGCGATCTGCTGATCCGACAGTGGTTGATGCGGGTCCTCGGCCGCCACCATCTGCGCGATCTCCTGCTTCACCGCCTTCGCCGAGACATCCGTTCCGTCGTCCGTGGACAGTCCGCCGGAGAAGAAGAACTTCAACTCGAACACGCCGCGCGGCGTTTGCACGTACTTGCTCTTGGTCACACGGCTTACGGTGGACTCGTGTACTTCCACCACCGTGGCAACCTGTGCCAGCGTGAGCGGCTTGAGCGCTTGAATGCCTTTCTCGAAGAAGTCATGCTGCATCTCCACGATGCACTCCATGACGCGGACCATGGTCTTGCGCCGTTGCTCGATCGTGTTGATCAGCCAGCGCGCGGAGCTGAGACGCTCCTTCACGAAGTCGCGCGTCGGTGCGTTGGCCCGCTCCCGGTCGCGCAGCACGCTCTCGTACGTACTGGAGATGCGCAGGCGCGGAAGGTTGCGGTCGTTCACGAGAACGACGTACCGCTCGCCGATGCGCTCGACGACCAAGTCCGGCGTGACGTACTTCGGCTCTTCCGACGCGTACGCGAAGCCCGGCTTCGGGTTCAGGCGCGCGATGTGATCCGCGGCGGCCTGCACATCCGCGACGCTCACCTTGAGCGAGCGCGCGATGTCCGGATACCGGCGGTCGGACAGCTCCGCGAAGCGCTCGCGGATGATGCGCGCCGCCAGAGACTCCGATTCGTTCGCGATCGCGAGTTGAATGAGCAGACACTCGGGAAGGTCCCGTGCCCCCACGCCCGGCGGCTCGAACGATTGGATCACGCGGAGAAGGGACTCGACGTCGTCCTCCGATGCGCCGAGTTCCGCGGCGACCTCTGCGATTGAACTGGTGAGATACCCTCGATCATCGATGCACCCGATCATGTACTCACCAATTTCGAGACGCCGCTCGTCGCTCTCCGCGAAGCGCAGTTGCGACGTGAGGTGATCGGCCAGACCCATCGTGGCGACGGGCACACGCTCGTGGAACTCCGCGGATGCATCGTACTCACCCGCGAACGACGGGGCTTCCAGGTCGTCACCGAGGTATTCGGTCCAGTCCGCGTCGTCGTTCGCCGCGTCGCGCTCGCGCTCGGACTCCTCGGTGGGCGGCGTTTGCTCGACCGGCACGCGCGTGGCGTCCGGATCGGCATCCCCTTCCGCGTCACCGGTGGGCGCCGGCGCGTCGTCGCCGTCGTCGTCCTGCAATTCGAGAAGCGGGTTCGCTTCCACTTCTTCCTTGATGCGCTGTTCCAGTTCGAGCGTGGACATCTGCAACAACTCCAGCGCCGCGATCATGAGCGGCGTCATCTGGAGCGTTTGCGTCATGCGCTGCGTCTGCGAGAGGCTGTGCTTCATTTCCATGAGGGGTCTCTCACCTCCTTACAAACGAAAGCGCTCGCCGAGGTAGATCTTGCGCGCCTGCGGGTCGTTGGCCAACACCTCCGCGGTACCAGAGACGACGATGCGACCGCGGTGCATGATATAGGCTCTGTCCGTCGTGGTCAGCGTTTCTCTCACGTTGTGGTCCGTAATCAGGATGCCGATGCCGCGCTCGCGCAGGCGAGCGACGATGTCCTGCAGCTCGCCGACCGCGATCGGGTCCACGCCCACGAACGGCTCATCGAGCAGCAGGAAGCGCGGCTCGGTGGCCAGGGCGCGGGCGATTTCCACGCGGCGGCGTTCGCCGCCCGAAATGGCGTAGCTCGCGCGTTTCGCGATCGCCGTGAGGTCCATCTCCTCCAGAATCTCCGTGCAGCGCGCATTCCGGTCCCCGCGCGAGAGCTGTTGCGTCTCGAGGATCGCGCGGATGTTCTGCTCGACCGTGAGACGCCGGAACACCGACGGCTCCTGCGACAGGTACCCGATCCCCAGCCGCGCGCGCCGGTGCATCGGCAGGTGCGTGAGGCGGCGCTCGCCGAGCGAGATCTCGCCCGCATCGGCGCGTACGAATCCCACGAGC
>CAZEPH010000080.1:0-9318 GCA_964514075.1 uncultured bacterium
GGGCGAGGACGTGAGCGCGGAGGAATTGGGCGGCGCGGACGTGCACACACGCATCAGCGGCGTGGCGGATCACTTCGCACAGGACGACCGTCATGCGTTGGAGATCGCACGCACCGCCGTCGCACATCTGAACGCGGTGAAGCGCGTCGACGCGGACCTCGCCGCGCCGGAGGATCCGCTGTACGACCCGTCGGAGATGTACGGCGTGCTTCCGCTCGATCCGCGGCGCCAGTACGACGTGCGCGAGGTCATCGCGCGCGTGGTCGACGGATCACGCATGCACGAGTTCAAAGCGCGCTACGGCACCACGCTCGTGTGCGGCTTTGCGCGCGTGCACGGCTATCCCGTCGCGATCCTCGCGAACAACGGCGTGCTGTTCAGCGAGAGCGCGCTCAAGGCAACGCACTTCATCGAGCTGGCGTCGGCGCGCGGCATCCCGTTGCTCTTCCTGCAGAACATCAAGGGCTTCATCGTCGGGCGCGACTACGAGCGCGCGTGTATTGCGAAAGACGGCGCGAAGATGGTGCACGCCGTGGCCAACGCGGCTGTGCCCAAGATCACCGTGATCATCGGCGGTAGCTTCGGCGCGGGGAACTACGGAATGTGCGGACGCGCGTACCAGCCGCGCTTCCTGTTCATGTGGCCCAACTCGCGCGTCAGCGTGATGGGTGGCGAGCAGGCCGCGAACGTCCTGCTCACCGTGAAGATGGACCAACTCGCCGCACAAGGCGGCACGATGACGCCGGAGGAGCAGGCCGAATTCAAGCGCCCGACGCTGGAGAAGTACGAGCGTGAAGGACACCCGTTCTACTCCACTGCGCGTGTGTGGGACGACGGAATCATCGACCCCGCGTCCACGCGCGACGTGCTCGGCCTCGCCCTGTCCACGACGTACAACGCACCGCCCGCGGCCACGCGCTACGGCGTGTTCCGCATGTAGCGCGCGCCGCGTCTACTTGATGTTGGCGACGAGCGTCAGGCGTGCAAGAACGTCCGTGTCCCGCTGCGACTCGTTGAACACCCCGATCTCCACGTTCGGTACGAGGTGCACGTCCGCCGAGCCGGGTTTCCAGTCCACCCCGGCGACGATCAGGCCTTCGTGCGCATCGTTGTCCGGCACGTCCGTCTGCGGGTTGTAGTAGTCGCCGCGCGCGAACGCGCTGACCGTCTCAGAGAGACGCCCGCGGATGGTTGCGCTCGCGCCGATCGCGTCCGTGTTCTCCATCTCCGGCGATGATCCGCGCTGTGTGCGGTGGAAGAACTCCGCCGCGAGGGCGGACGAGTGGCCCTCGTATCCCAGGAGAGCGCGCTGCAGGAACACGTCGGAGCGCCCGGGGCGTCCCTCGTAATCCGCTGTCACCTCGAAGATCGCCGCGCCCGGGAGCATGCGGAGCGTCGCGTAGGCGCGCTTCTGCCTGTTGTTCTCCGGCTTGATGCCATTGCCGTTCGCCGCCATCACGTGGTACTCGACGCGGTGCGACGAACCCAGCCAGCCGCGCAGCGACGCGCCGATGTCCGTCGTGCTTGCAGCGCCGCGGTAATCCATCTGCACCTTCTCGACGGAGCGGTAGCCCCACAAGCGCTCGCTCGTTTCGAAGTGCGGCGTCGGCGCCAGGCCCGCGAGCAGGGTGCCGTGCGCGATCGCGTCGCTCCACTGCACATAGGCGTGCTTCACGAACGGCGCGAGCCGGCCTTTCGACGTGACGTCGCCGTTCTCCGATTCGAGCCGGAATCTCCACGTGACCTCGTCGCTCATGTCCTGGTCGTACGTGAAATACACGCGGCGGAATTGGAAAGCGTTGTCGTCGGTGCCGGTGAGGCCCTGAAGCACGTAGAAGTAGTCGAAGAAAGCAGTGCCACTGAAACGCGGTGCGCCGGCCGCGTGAGAGGCGGAGGAGGCGCACAAGGCAAGAACGAGGAGCTGCAGCGTACGGTGCAGCGTTCGCATACGGAATTCCCTCCATGACGATCCATTGCAGGCTGTGCGTGAGACCCGTAGGATGCCCGCGGACACCGCCGAATGCAATTGCGCCTGAGTGACAAGTGTGTGACGCGCGTCTCGAGGGAAACCCCCATGAACCTGCTCGACATAGGACTCGCCGGCCCCGTCGCGCACGTGTGGCTGAATCGCACCGACGCACGCAACGCGCTCTCGCGTGCGATGATCGCGGAACTCACGGAGGCGGTTCACGCACTTGGCGTGCAGCAGGGCGTGCGCGTGATCGTCCTCGGCGGGCGCGGCCCCGACTTCTGCGCGGGTGCGGACATCCACGACATGCGCGCCGCTGGCGAAATGACGCGGGAGCAGAACATCGAGGCCGCCCGCACGTTCGCGGAGTTGTTCGCGGCGCTCTACGATTGTCCGCGCCCGGTGATCGCCCGCCTGCACGGCGGCGTGTACGGAGGCGGCGTCGGTCTCACCGCCGCGTGCGACATTCCCGTCGCGGCGGACTCCGCGATGTTCGCGCTCTCCGAGGTGCGTCTCGGCATCATCCCCGCGATGATCAGTCCGTACGTGGTGCGGCGGATCGGCGAGCGCCACGCGCGCGAGTTGTTCCTGACGGGGGCGCGCTTCGACGCACGTCGCGCGCTGGAGGTCGGCCTCGTGCAGCGCGCCGTGAGCGAGGATTCTCTGGACGCGACGATCGACGCACTCGTGCGCGATCTGCTCGCCGCCGCACCCGAGGCGCAGGCGCACATCAAGCGGTGGCTCCCCTACGTGAGCACCGCACCGATGCTCGAAGCGCGCGGACGCACGCCGCACGAGATCGCGGACGCGCGCGCGCGTGCCGAAGCGAAAGACGGACTCAGCGCGTTCCTCGAGAAGCGCAAACCGAAGTGGATGACACCGAGTTAGCTGGCGTCCTCGATCAACTCGATGTGCGAACGAATGCGCACGGTGTCGTGCAGCATCGCGTGCACCGAACAGTACTTCGTGTCGCTCAACTCCACCGCGCGCTCCACGCCGGCACGGTCCAACGAGCGGCCGCGCACCCGGTGCGTGACGTCGATGGACGTGAAGATCTTCGGATGGTCGCTCCGCCTCTCGCCGGTCACGACGATCTCGTAGCCCGTCACCTGTTGGCGTTGCTTGCGCAGAATGCTGATCACATCCATTGCCGTGCACCCGCCGACGGCGGCGAGGACCAAGTCCATTGGGCTCGGCCCGACCGGCGTGTTGGCGGAATCGACCGCGATCGTCGGGGCGCCGAGGAATGAGGCGCTGAACTGCAGGTCGTCGCCCGCCGGGTGCAGCAACGTCAGCGTGGATTGCTTTTGCATACGCTCTCCTCACGTGAGTGATGGAGAACGCAGACTAGCACGGGCCCATCGGACCGCAGTGGTCCAAAAGGCGGGGCTATGCCGCCAACTCCCCCGGCGGCTCCGCTTCCACAAGGCGCAGCGTCGCCGACGGCAGCCGCGACACGCGATTGAATCCATCCAGCGCCGCGACCTTGTAGCATTCGGCCAACGTCGGATAGTTGAACACGGTGTTCACGAAGTAGTCGATCGTGCCGCCGTGCGCCATCACCGCTTGACCGATGTGAATCAACTCGGTCGCCTGTGTGCCGAGCGCCCACACGCCGAGGATCTCGCGCGTCTCCAGGTGGAAGATGATCTTCAGCATGCCGTCCACGTCGCCCAGGATCTGGCCGCGCGCAATTTCCCGATAGCGCGCCACGCCGGTCTCGAACGGCACGGATTCGGACGTCAGCTCTCGTTCGTTGCGACCGACCCACGCCACCTCGGGGACCGCGTAGATTCCGAACGGGTAGAGAGACGGCATGCAGGTCGCCTCCATCCCAAACGCGTGGCAGGTGGCGAGCCGGCCTTGCTCCATGCTGGTCGAGGCGAGCGACGGGTGTCCGATCACGTCGCCGACCGCGTAGATGTGCGGCACCGACGTCTGATATGACTCGTTCACGGGAATGCGCCCGCGATCGTCGGCCGTCACGCCCGCGCTGGCCAGCGCGAGGTCATCGGTCGCGCCCAGGCGTCCCGCCGACACCATCACCAAGTCGGCGGCGCTGCGCTTGCCGCTCTCCAACGCCACGACGAGTTGCTTCTCGGACGACGTGATGCTCGCCACCTCTTCCCCCAACCGCAGCGTCACGCCGAAGTTGCGCATCTGGTGGGTCATCGCGTCGACGACCTCGCGGTCCACCATGTCGAGGATCTCGGTCCGCTTGTCGACGATGGTCACGCGCACGCCGAGTGTCGCGAACATCGTGGCGTACTCCACACCGATGATGCCCGCGCCGACCACGATCATCTGCCGCGGCAGTTCCGTCATGTCGAGAATGTCGTCGCTCGTGATGACGCGACGATGATCCACCGCGACGCCGCGTGGAATGCCGGGTGTGGTCCCGACGGCGATCACGATGCGCTCGCCGCGAATCCACCGGACGGCGTCGCCGTTGTCCACCGCCACCTCGTGGTCCGATTCGAAGCGCGCGTGCCCTTCCAGCAATTCCACGCCGTTGCGTTGCAGTTGCGACCGAATCACGTCGCGCTCGCGGGACATGACGAGGCTCGTTCGCGCCAGCAGATCCTGCGCGGTAATGTGCGCCTTCGTGCGCGCACTGCTGCCATAGAGCGCGCGCTGGCGCGCGCCCGAGAGATCGAGGACCGCTTCCCGGAGCGTCTTGCTCGGGATGGTGCCGGTATTGATGCACACGCCGCCCACGCACACCGCGCGTTCGATGAGTGCGACGCTCTTGCGCAGTTTGGCCGCCTGAATCGAGGCGCGCTGTCCGGCCGGGCCGCTTCCGATCACGACGAGGTCGAAGGTCTGCATATGATGACGAGTATCGGACGGTCACCTCTCGGACTTGGGCGCTCCGCCCGAGGGGCGCGTCTTTCGTCTACCGGGAGAATGACCGCGGCGAACATTGACCCGGAACGCACGCGTCCGATACCGTGTTGAGCACCGGCCCCCATCCTCCGAATTCGCGGTCAACCACGAGAGGATTCTCTGCCCGCATGTCCCGTTCTCTGAGCACCGCACGCGCCTTGTTCGCCGCCGTCGCCCTTTCCGCCGTTTCGGCGGTCGCGGCTCACGCGTGCACCATCTGCCTCAACAGCGATCCGTCCGCGTTCGCCGATCCGAGCAAAGTGCAACGCGCCGGACGGTGGCGGTTCACGTTGGAGAACCGCACGCACTCGCGTACGAGCGGCCTCGAAGGCGCGCCCATCGAACGCTACTACGACTTCCAGCACGAGCATCGGGTGCTCCTGCAGGTCGCCAACAACCCCACCATGCGTCTCGGCGTGTCGGCATCCATGCCATGGATGAGCCGTCGTCATCGCTACGGTGAAGGCGACAATCGCTACCTCTTCAAGGTCGACAATATGGGCGACTTGGATCTGCAGGCACGCTACGACCTCTTCGTGTCACACACACCGGGCCGCTACCGCTCGACTGCCTTGATCGGCGGCGTGACCGTTCCCATCGGTGCCAGCGACGTGAGCGAAGGCGGCGTCCGCCTCCCCGAGCACAACCAACCGGGGCAGGGCGCGTGGTCCGAGACGATCGGATTCGCCCAACAGCTTCAGATCAACAAGACCTGGGCGTATGCCAGCGCCATATTCAAGACGACGGCGGAGAATTCCAACGGGTATCAGTACGGCGACGCGTTCCTCGCCACGCTTGAGGGCGGATATCGCGTGACTCCGCGGTTCGCGGTGATCGGCGGGCTGGTGGGCCGCTCGACGAGTCGCGAGAAGTACGGACCGCAATACGGCGGCAACGCGTTTCTCCCGGTGACGGGCGGCGAGATCCTCTCGTTCACGCCGGGCGTGCAACTCGTGGCGTCCTCGCAGATCTCCCTGCGGACACAGGCATGGGTGAACGTCTGGAATCACCTGAACGATTACCAGAAGGAGGACAACAACCTGATGTTCTCCATCACCTTCTCGCCGTAGATGACACCTCCGAAGCGTCTCCGCGCGGTCTGCGTAGCGATCCTGATGGGCACGATCGTCGCGCCCGCTGCGCACGCGTGTTCCGTCTGTTTGTGCGGCGACCCGATCGCCGCGGCCGTGGGCCTGGAAGCACCCGTGCGCGGCACCTGGACGTTTACCATCGAGAATCGGTCGTCGTCGAAGAGCAACGCGCTCGCGCCCGACGGCACGGAGTTCGAGCACGAGAACCGCGTGATGACCTCCGCCGCGTATCACTTGACCGACGCGGTCATCGTGGGCGCGACGCTTCCGTTCCTGGACCGGCGCATCGTGGAGAATCCGGCGGGCGATCGGACCACATCCACGCATCTCGGCGACCTGGACCTGCTCGCGCGGATCGACCTCGACTCGCGCAAGGCCACGCATACGTTCCGGACGATGAAGCTCCTGCTCGGTGCAACAGTGCCCGTCGGTGCAAACGACATGACCGACGCCGACGGCGTCCGCCTCGATCAGCACGCGCAGACGGGAACAGGCGCGTGGGGCGGGAGCATCGGTCTCGGCGGTCTTGCGCGCAGCATGCAGTACTGGGTGTACGGCAGCGGCATCGTGCGCGGATCGACGAGGAACGCACAGGGATATTTGTACGGGGCGTCGTTTCTGCTGACAGCGGAAGTGGGACGCCGCGTGTCTCATGGGCTCTCGCTCGTGGGTGGGATCGCTGCGCGCACCACGGCGCACGACAACAACCACTTGCTGGAGGAGCAACCCGCCGGCCGCGTCGTGCCCGTCATCCATCACGGCAACGCAGGGCGCGTCGAGGACAGCGGCGGCCGCATCGCCTACGTTACTCCGGCACTGCACTTCACCCTGAGCCCGCGCGCCTCCCTGCGCACGGAGGCGCAATTCCCCGTGTGGCAGGACTTGCACGGGACGCAAGACGAAGATCCGAATCTGATCGTGCGGTTCACGTACTCGCCGTAGCCCACGTCCTGGAGGTACATCGCTTCATGCGTCGCTTGCTTCTGACCGTTGTAGCCGCGTGCGCCCTGCTCGGCGCGCAGTCCGCGTTCGCCGAGCGCACACAGGTGTACTCCCTGCAGAAACTGCACTGCGCTCCGTGCGGCGACGAGATCATGCGCTCCGTGAAGGGCGTGAAAGGTGTGAAGAAGACATCCTTCGATTACTTGAAGGTCGAACTGCGCGTGACGATGGCGGACAATGTGACGGACGAGCAGATCGTTGCGGCCGTTGAGAAGGCGGGCTTTGCGGGACAGCCCGGCGCGGGAAACGGACGCTACGACGCGTTTCCCGACTACCCGGAGGGCACGGACTACGCGCTGCTCTCGGGCGACGGATCGGCCGTGGGTTCGCTGGACTCGCTGCGCGTCAGCGGAAAGTACACGGTGTTCGACGTGTACGCTGACTGGTGCATGCCGTGCAGAGCGGTCGACGCGTCGTTGCACAAGCTCGTCGAGGGCCGCACGGACGTCGCGATCCGCCGACTGAACGTGGTGAGCTTCGACAGTCCGCTCGCCAAGGAACTGGGGTCGCGCTTGCGGGAGCTGCCGTTCGTGATCGTGTACAAGCCGGACGGGACGCACCAGGACATCCGCGGGTTCAACGAGAAGAAACTGAAGAGCGCGCTCAAGACCAGCTAGGCCCCGCGAGCAGCTAGCACGGGCGGCGATTCTCACGGTAGAATCGCCGCCCATGTCTTTTCACTCCGTCCTCATCGCCAATCGCGGCGAGATCGCCTGCCGCATCGCCGCAGCATGCCGGTATGCGGGGCTGACCTCCATCGCCGTCTACAGCGATGCGGACGCGCACGCGCTGCACGTGCGCGCGGCGGATCGGTCCGTGCACCTTGGCCCGGCGGAAGCGCAGCACTCCTACCTGAACATCGAGGCGATCGTGGATGCCGCGCGGCGCACCGGCGCGGACGCTGTGCACCCCGGATATGGATTCCTCGCCGAGCGCGCCGCGCTGGCGGATGCGTGCACGGCTGCGGGCCTCACGTTCATCGGACCACGTGCGGAGCACATCCGCCAGATGGGTGACAAGCGCGCCGCGCGCGCGATGGCGGTGCGCGCGGGCGTGCCGGTCGTCCCAGGCATCGAGCTGGCGGACGACGCTCTCGCCACCGCACAGCGCGCCGCCCGGGAGGTCGGCTACCCTGTGCTGGTGAAGGCGGCGCTCGGTGGCGGCGGCAAGGGCATGAAGGTGGTCGAACGCGAAGGCGATCTCGCCGACGCGATCGAGAGCGCGCGCCGCGTCGCGGCGTCCGCGTTCGGCGATGCGAGCGTGTACCTCGAACGATACCTCCCGGTGGCGCGACACATCGAGGTGCAGGTGCTCGGCGATGGACGCGGCAACGCGATCCATCTCTTCGAACGCGAGTGCTCTCTGCAACGGCGGCACCAAAAGTTGCTCGAAGAAACTCCCTCCGTCGCGCTCGACGATGCGCTGCGCGCGCGCATCACCGCCGCCGCCGTGGCGTTCGCGCGCGAGTTGCACTACGCCTCCGCCGGGACGTGCGAGTTCCTCCTCGCCCCCGACGGCGCGTTCTACTTCCTCGAGATGAACACGCGGATTCAGGTCGAACACCCGGTGACCGAGATGACGACCGGCTGTGATCTGGTCGCCGCGCAGCTGTCGATCGCGCGCACGGGCGCACTGCCGTTCGCACAAGCCGACGTGACGCCGCGCGGGACCGCGGTGGAGGTGCGGCTGTACGCGGAGGATCCGTCGCAGAACTTCCTCCCGCAGGCGGGGCGCATTCAGGCGTGCCGGTTCCCCTCGGAGATGCCGTTCGTCCGCGTGGACGCCGGCGTGGATCGCGGCAGCGACGTTCCGGTGTACTACGACCCCATGCTTGCCAAGATCATCGCGTGGGGCGCGACACGGGCGGACGCCTACGCGCGGTTGCGCGCCGCTCTCGACGCGACGGTCGTGCACGGAATCGCGACCAACCTCCCGGTGCTGCGCTTCCTCGCCGCGCACCCGCGCGTGGAGGCCGGCGACGTGTCCACGAGCGTGCTGGAGGCCGAGCTCCTCCCGGCGTTTCACGCGCGTGTGGAAGGCGGCGTAGCGTACGAGCTGATCGCCGCGGCGGCGATCGTGGATGCGTTGGCCGCACACGCGCCGTCGCGCACGGGAGCACGCGGCGGCGCCGACGACTGGGTGTCTCCCTTCACACGCTTGGGCGCGTGGCGGGTCGGGGGATCCGCGTAGTGCACGCGATCTACCGCTCACGCATGGGCGATCACGACGTGACGGTCGCAGCGCGGCCGTCCCACGACGGAACCACGCACGTCGACGTGACCATCGACGGTGCGACGCAGTCCTTCGTCGCACAGGCCACGGAGGAGGCCGTGTTCCTCACCACCGCCGCGCGGCGGTTCACCGCCGTCG
>CAZEPH010000081.1:0-9310 GCA_964514075.1 uncultured bacterium
ATTCTGCGTCGACGACGGGGAGTACACGCCGAACGCCTCGGCGGTCGACACCTGATTCGTGCGGCCCACGCCCACGAAGTCATCGCTGATCGACATCCGCGTGGTGTTGGCCGTGGCGTTGCGGAAGAGCAGCTTGCCCGCTCCATCCGTGTTCAGTTCACCCGACGAGAGCATGTCGTACTTCACGCCACCGGTGGACGTGTTGTCCAACTGGATGCCCGACCCAATGCGCGAACCTGTCTTCGCGTGAATGGCGTTCGTGAATCCCGTTCCGTCGATGTCCAACGGAAACGCGGGGTTCGTCGCGCCCGGACCGATACCGAGGTTGCCGGTGAAGTACCCGCGCCCTTGGAACGATCCCGCCCACCCATTCGGCGACAAACAGTTCGCCGTGAGTGCAGAACCGTTCCCCGTCGGGTGTCCGTAGATCGCAGAGACGCCGGCGCCCGTCGGCGTGACGACCTCTCCGAACACGCCCCATCCGCCGCCCGTGTTCGATCCGACCACACCCGCTCCCGACGAACTGTTCGCGAGACCGTACACACCGATGCCTGCCGTGTTCGGTCCCGTGTTATTTCCATAGATCGCAATGAGGCCCGAGTCGGCACTCGTGACGATTCCCTCGATCGCGCCACCGTGCCCGTTGTTCGTCAGGCTGAACGCGAACGGTCCGTCGACCACGGTGGCTTCCGCGTACGGCATGTGGAGCAAGTCCGCGACGGCCGCGTGCGGCGTCGCGCGAGTGATGTCCTCGCGCGGCGAGAGCAGCGTGCCGTCCACGGTGATTTCGAGGTAGCGCTTGCACCCGTCGAACACGCCGGCGAGGACGCCGCCGTTCGTGAAGTCCAAGTTCACCGTGAACACGCCGTCCGCCACCGGCACGGCGTTCATCGTGATGTCCGACCCGACCTGCACGCCGGCCGCCGGCGCATTGAACAGCTTGAACACGAAGTTCGCCGTGCCGTTGACAGGCACCCCGGAGTTTTTCAATTGCCCTTGATACGTGAACGTCCAGTCGACGGGACATCCGGCAGCGAAGGCCGCCGCTGTCCAGAGGGTCAGCGCAAGTCCCACGCCGAACGAAAGTGGCCGCTTTCCGCGCATGATGAATGGTCTCCTTGATTCAGAGGTTGTGGGAGCGCGTCCCAACACGATGTGGGACGTCCGACACCTCCAATCACACGGAAACCGCGGCGAAGGGGACATACGGCGTTGCAGACGCGCGGGACATCGGGGCACAGTGGGGGCGGACAGGGGAGGACGGAGGATGAAAGGGCTCGGCACCGTCATCGTCGCGGGACTTCTCGCTCAGGCGAGCGTGTCTGCCGCCGCGTCGCTCACAGACACGTACGCCGACGCCGCATCGCGCTTGATCGGCGCCGCGCTCACGAGCGATCACGCATATACCCGGCTCGAGCAACTGTGCGACGGCGTCGGGCACCGCATCGCGGGTTCGGAGAACATGGCGCGCGCGGTGGAGTGGGCCGCGGCCGCGATGCGCGCGGACGGCTTCGACACGGTGCGCCTCCAGCCCGCGATGGTGCCGCACTGGGTGCGCGGGGACGAACACGCGGAGATGCTCGAACCGCACGCGCGTCCGCTCGCGATGCTGGGACTCGGACGCAGCATCGGTACGCCGAAGAGCGGGATCACCGCGGACGTAGTGTGCGTGACGTCGTTCGATCAACTCGACGCGCTGCCCGATGCGTTCGTGCGCGGGAAGATCGTGCTGTACGACGTACCGTTCACCACGTACGGCGCCACGGTGGAGTATCGGGCGCACGGCGCCAATCGCGCGGCGCGGCGCGGCGCGGTGGCGATACTGGTGCGCTCGGTTACGCCCGTGAGCCTCGATTCCCCGCACACCGGCGCCATGGCTGCGTACGTGGACAGCATCCCGCGCATTCCGGGCGCGGCCGTGAGCGTGGAGGACGCCACGCAGATGCACCGCTTGCTGAATCGGGGTAAGCGCGTCCGCGTGCGACTCACCATGAGCGCGCGCACGCTGCCCGACGTGCTCTCGCACAACGTGATCGGCGAGGTGCGCGGCACGACGGCGCCCGAGGAAATCGTGGTCGTCGGCGGGCACCTGGATTCGTGGGACGTGGGACAGGGCGCGCACGACGACGGCGGCGGCTGTGCGATCAGCATGGAGGCGGTGCGTCTCCTCAAGGCCGTGGGGCTCAAGCCGCGCCGCACGATTCGCTGCGTCCTCTGGACGAACGAGGAGTACGGCCTGCGCGGTGCGCTGGCCTACGCGGACTCCGCGCGGGCGCGCGGCGAGCGGCACGTTGCGGCGATCGAGTCCGACGGCGGCGTGGAGCGCTTCACGGGATTCGGCGTGACGATCCGGCGCGACAGCACCACGGTCGATTCCGCTCGCACCGCCGTCGCACGCGCGCAACTCGCGGAGATCGTCCATCTCCTCGACGGGCTCGGCTCCGTCACGGCGACGGATGACGGCGGCGACGCCGATACCGGGCCGCTCATGCGCATGGGCGTACCGGCCGTCTCGCACCACACGTCCGTCGAGCGCTACTTCCACTGGCATCACACGCATGCCGACACGTTCGACAAGATCGACCCGCGCGAACTGCGCGTGAACGCGGCGGCGATGGCCGTGCTCGTCTACGTGCTCGCCGACATGGAGGAGACGCTCGGCGGCCGCTAGCTCCCTCGCGCCTCCGGCGCGCCGAGCGAGGCGAGGCGGTGGCGACAAGAAACGCCACCGAAAAAAGTCTCTTTACCGCAGCCGCGCACCTGCCTACCATTGAGCCCTGGTCTCCCTCTCCGCGCTGCCGTCTTTGCGGTTTGAAGGCCATCCGTAGAGCTCCTCACGCTCCCCCCCGGGGTGGTTCTGCACGAAACCCGCTCCTTCGCGTGCCGCTGCTCGCCGTCGTTCGACATCTCCTGTCCGCGCACAAGGAGTCCCTCGATGCCGGTGTCCAACCGCACCGCACGCGCGCACGCGCGCCTGCCACTCGTCTCGCTTTTCTCCCTCGCAACGCTTCTCGCCCTGGCGCCCTGTGCATTCGCGCAGGTCGACGTGACGGCGACCGCCGGGACCGGAGCCGCGTCGTACACAACGCTGAAAGGCGCGTTCGACGCCATCAACGCCGGAACGCACCAGGGCGTGATCACCATCGGCATCTCGGGGAACACGACCGAGACGGCGCCCGCGGTGCTCAACGCGAGCGGCTCCGGCGCGGCAAGCTATGCGTCCGTCGCCGTGAACCCGACCGGCGGGACGGCGCGGACCATCTCAGGAGCGATCGCGGCGGGAAGTCCGCTCCTCGACTTCAGCGGTGCGGACAACGTGACGGTGGACGGTCTGAACACCGGGGGCAATGCGCTCACGATCGCGAACACCACCGCGTCGAGCACCTCAGGGACGTCGACGATCCGCTTCATCAACGGCGCGACCGGCAACACGATCACCAACTGCACCGTGCAGGGGTCCTTCTCCGCGTCCGTATCGACCAACGGTGGCAACATCTTCTTCAGCACGGACGGCAGCACGACCAACGGCAACGACAACAACACGATCTCGAACTGCAGCATCGGTCCGGCCGGTGCGAACCTCCCCACAAAGGGCGTGTACAGCAACGGGTCGACGACCACCACGGCGATCAACAACAGCGGCATCGTCATCACCAACAACAACATCTTCGATTGCTTCGGCGCGGGGGTGACGAGCGGCGGCGTCTACATCGCCGGCGGGTCGACGGACATCACGATCAGCAACAACCGCATCTATCAAACTGCGACGCGCACGCAAACAACCGGCGGGCAACACTCCGGCATCTGGATCGCTAACTCTTCGGGAAACAACTTCCAGGTCATCGGGAACACCATCGGCTACGCGTCGAGCTCGCAGACCGGCACGTATACATTCGTCGGGACGACGAGCTCCACGCTGATCCCCATTTCACTGACGGTGGGGACGACGACCGCCACGAGCGTGCAAGGCAACACCATCGCCGCCATCGCGCAATCGGGTTCGTCCAGCGGGACGAGTTCGAGCGCCCCCTTCCGCGCGATCTACGTGTCGTCGGGTCTCGCCAACATTGGCGCGACGAGCGCGGGGGCGAGCGGCACGGGGAACACGATCGGCAGCCAGGGGGCGACGGGATCGATCACGTACACGTCGTCCTCGACGAGCGCCAGCGACGTGATGGGCGTGTTCAACTTCAGCCTGAGCGCCTCCGTCGTGATGAACAACACGATCGGCGGCATCACCGCCTCCAACTCGAGCACGGGCGCGAGCAACGTCTACGGCATCCGCTATAACACGTCGAGCAGCGTCACGACGCTCGTGCAGAACAACACGATCGGCGGGACCGTCGCGAACTCGCTGCAGAGCACCACGTCGGCGACCGGAACGGTCGTGCAGGGCATTCTGGCCACGACGTCGATCTCGACGATCACGGGGAACACCGTCCGCAATCTCACGTCCGCGGGTGGGACGGGGACGGGATCGACGCCCTCCGTCGGCGGTATCGTCTTCGGCAGCTCGTCGGTGAACAACACGTGCTCGCAGAACACGATTCACTCGCTCAGCAACACGAACGTGACGACGACCGGCCACATCACCGGCATCATGTACACCGGCTCGAGCGGGACGAACCTGATCGAGCGGAACACCATTCACTCGCTCAGCGCGTCGAGTGCATCGGCCATGATCAACGGAATCTACATCAACGCGGGCACGGCGACCTACCAGAACAACATGATCCGTCTCGGTATCGACGCGAATGGCGCGGCGATCACCGCCGGCTGTGCGATCAACGGCATCAACGAGACGGTGGCGGGCACGGACAACATGTACTTCAACAGCGTGTTCGTCGGCGGCGCGGGCGTGGGTGGGTCCACCAACACGTTCGCTTTCCAGAGTTCGATCACGACGAACACGCGCAACTACGTCGACAACATCTTCTGGAACAACCGGAGCAATGGCGCCGGCACCGGCAAGCACTACGCGATTCGCGTGGGAGGGACGGCGCCGAACCCGGCAGGCCTCACGACGAACTACAACGACCTGCTCGCCGACGGAACGGGCGGCGTGCTGGGTCTCTACAACGCCGTGGATCAGGCCTCGCTGGCGGCGTGGCGGACGGCGACAGGACAGGACCAGCAGAGCCTGTCCGGGAACCCGCAGTTCATCGCGCCGAACGGCACGGCATCGACGGTGGACCTCCACATCCACCCGTCGAATCCCACGCCGATCGAACAAGCGGGAACGGTGGTCGCGGCCGTGTCGAACGACTTCGACAATGAAACGCGATCGGGTCTGACGCCGACGGACATGGGTGCGGACGCGGGCAACTTCACGGCGTCGGACATCTCGCCGCCGTCGATCAGCTACACAGCGCTGGGCAACACCTGCTCGCTCTCGAACCGGACGCTCACGGCCGCGATCACCGACCTCGGGTCCGGCGTGCCGACGAGCGGCATCGGCCTCCCGGTCCTGTACTGGAAGATCGGCGCCGGCGCGTACGCGAGCGCGACGGCGACGCACACCGGCGGCAGCAGCTACGACTTCTCGTTCGGGGCCGGTGTCAGCGTCGGCGATGTCGTGAGCTACTACATCGTGGCGCAGGACAACGCGAGCACGCCGAACGTGGGCGCGCAACCCAGCGGCGCAAGCGGCTTCACGGCGAACCCGCCAGCCGCGAGCACGCCACCACCTTCGCCGAGCACCTACACCGTGCAGGCGACACTCGCCGCCGGCACGTACACGATTCCCGGCGCGTACGCAACGCTGACCGCCGCCGTGGCGGACTACAACGCGAAGTGCGTCGGCGGTGCGGTCGTGTTCGAACTCGGTCCAGGGTATTCGAGCGCCGGCGAGACGTTTCCGATCACGATCAGCCAGAACGCGGACGCGAGCCCGACGAACACGCTGACGATTCGTCCGGCGAGCGGTCAGACCCCGACGATCAGCGGCAGCTTCGCCAGCGGCGCGCTCCTCAAGCTGAACGGCGCCGACTGGGTGACGATCGACGGATCCAACAGCGGCGGCACAGACCGCAGTCTCACGATCACGAACACGTCGGGCACGGCCCCGGCGGCGATCTGGCTCGCGAGCCTCGGCACGGGCGCCGGCGCGACGAATGATGTGATCAAGAACTGCTCGATCAGCGTGGCGACCGCGACGACCTCCACGGCGTACGCGATCTCGATCAGCGGCGCGACACTCGGTTCGGCGGGGGCGGACAACGACAACGTTACGGTGCAGAACAACGCGATCACCAGCGCCAACGTGGGCGTGTACGCGAACGGCAGCACGACGACGAGCGCGGGCGGCATCGACAACCTGCTCGTGACGGGGAATGCGTTCACGGGCACCAGCACGGCGGGAACGACGCTGGGCGTGCAGGTCGGGAATGCACTCAATGCCAGCGTTCGCTCCAACACCGTGAGTCTGACATCGTCGGTGGCGACGCAGCCGGTCGGTCTGTCGTTCGAGACGGGCGTGTCGTCGTCGTCGATGACGGAGAACCGGATCACGCAGGTCCTCGCCACGAACACCGGCGGCTACGGTGGACGCGGCATCACGGTGGGGACGGGCGCGACCGGGAGCAACATCACGATCGCGAACAACTTCATCGCGGGCGTGAACGGGTCGAACTGGAACACGTTTGGCAACTCGTCGTCGATCGGCATCGCCCTCGGTGTCGTGGGGACGAGCACGACGCTGACGACGACGACGGGCGGCGTGGACGTCTATCACAACAGCGTGAGCATGACGGGGAGCATGGGCTCCGGCTCGACGACCGCGATTACGACGGCGCTGTACGCGGGAACGGGGACGTCGTCCCTGAACATCCGCAACAACATCTTCTCGAACACACAGACGGGGACGAACGCGTCCCAGAAGAACTACGGTGTGTTCTGCGCGGCGACGACGAACGCGCCCTTCACCGCGATCAGCCACAACGACTACTTCGTGTCGAACTCGTTCAACGCGCCGTCGGCGATTCTCGGATCGTTGAACGCGGTGGACCAGACGACGCTGAGCGCGTTCAACACGGCGTTCACGGGCAGCAGCAGCACGCCCGCGTACAACGTGGCGGCGGGCTTTGCGTCCACCACCGATCTGCACATTCCAGCGGCGACGGCGACGTTCCTCGAGTCGGGCGGTGCGAGTGGAACGGGCATCACCGCGGACGTGGACGGCGACACGCGGCCGGGTCCGGCAGGCTCGATCAACGGCGGCGCGACCGCGAACGACGTCGGGGCCGACGAGTTCGACGGTGCGCCGATCACGCCGGACGACCTGTCCGCGACGGCGTTCGTCTCGCCGGCGAACGGCGGCAGCGTTCCCACCGGGGTCGCCTTCGCGCCGCAAGCCTCCTTCACGAACTCCGGCACCAATGCGCAGACCAACGTGACCGTGCGCTACCGCATCGTCGATGCGGGGAGCGTCGAGGTCTACAACCAGACCGCGACGATCGCGTCGCTCGCATCGCTCGCGACGACGACCGTGACGTTCCCGACTGCCACGCTGGCGAGCGCGGGCACGTACACGATCTACGCGAAGGCGGAACTCGTGGGGGACGGCGCACCGAGCAACGACCAGATCACCGGATCGATCACCGCGTTCGCGCCGCTCTCCGGCACATACACGGTGGGCGTGGGCGGCAACTACACGACACTGACGCTCGCGGTCGCCGACATCAACTCGAAGGGCGCGGGCGGGGCGGTCATCTTCGCGCTCACCGACGCGACGTACCCGAGTGAGACGTTCCCGATCACGATCAACGCCTTCCCCGGTGCGAGCGCGACGAACACGCTCACGATCAAGCCGAACACCGCGGTCACGGCGACGATCAGCGGAAGCCTGTCGAGCGGCGCGCTGGTCCGCTTGAACGGCGCGGACTACGTCACGATCGACGGATCGAACAGCGGCGGCACGGACCGCAGCCTCACGATCACGAACTCGAGCACGACGGCGCCGACGGCGATCGCGGTAATCAGCCTCGGGGCCGGTGCGGGTGCGACGAACAACGCCATCAAGAACTGCAACGTGAGCACGGGGGGGGCGTCGTCGCTCGGCTACGGCATCGCGGTGGGCGGCAGCACGCCGGGGACGAGCGGGGCCGACAACGACAACGTGACGCTGCAGAACAACGCGGTCACGGCAGCGCCGATCGGTCTCTACGCGGTGGGCACGGCCAGCGTGAGCGCGGGCGGCAACGACAACCTCGCGATCACGGGGAACACCGTCGACTACAACGGCTCGCTGGCGAGCATCGGAATCCAGGTCGGCAACGCGCTGACGAGCTCCGTCACGCAGAACACGGTGAGCGAGCAGACGAGCGCGAGCCAGGCGCCGACGGCGATCTCGCTGGAGACCGGGTTCGTGTCATCGAGCGTGACGCGGAATACGATCACGAAGGCGCTCACGACCAACACGGGCGGATACGGTGGGCGGGGGATCACGGTCGGAACCGGCACGGCGACGAGCGCGCTGACGATCGCGAGCAACTTCATCGCGGGAGTGAACGGGTCGAACTGGAGTACGTTCGGTAACTCCTCGGCGATGGGGATTGCGATCGGGACGATCGGCAACAGCAGCACGCTGACGACGACGGCCGGCGGCGTGAACATCTACCACAACAGCGTGAACATGACGGGCAGCATCGGCTCCGGCTCGACGACGGCGATCACCACGGGGCTGTACGTGGGTACGGGCGCGTCGGCGTTGAACGTGCAGAACAACATCTTCGCGAACACGCAGACGGGGACCAGCACGACGCAGAAGAACTACGCGGTGTACTCGGCCGTGGCGAACACGGCCTACACCACCTTCAGCTACAACGACTACTACGTCGCGAACTCGTTCAACGGCCCGTCGGCGATCCTCGGGTTCCTCGGCGGCGACAAGACGACGCTGAGCGACCTCAACACGGCGTTCACCGGGAGTTCCACCACCCCGGCATACACCGTGGCACCGGGTTTCGCGTCGGCGACCGACCTGCACATCCCGGCGGCGACCGCGAGTTTCCTCGAATCCGGCGGCGCGGGCGGGACAGGCATCACGATCGACATCGACGGCGACACGCGACCGGGTCCGGCGGGCTCGGTGAACGGCGGCGCGACCGCGAACGACGTCGGAGCCGACGAGTTCGACGGCGCTCCGCAGACCGCGAACGACATCGCGGCCACGGCCTTCATTTCCCCAGCGAACGGCGGCACTGTGGCAGCCGGTGTGGCGTTCACGCCGCAGGCGTCCTTCACGAACGCGGGAACCGACCCGCAGACGAGCATCACGGTGCGCTACCGCATCGTCGATGCGGGGAGCGTC